>JAFSXO010000320.1 GCA_017444045.1 bacterium
AACAGCTGGCGGGGAATGACTTCTTTGAGCTTCTCCACCAGATCGCGCCCGGCTTCGTAAGCGCGCTCGCGGTGGACGATAATGGAGAGGGCGTCTACCTTTTCTCCGTGCACCAGAATGTCGAGGCGTACCAGGTCGGATTCGCGGACGCCGACGATCTCGTAATCAAAGGAGGCATAGCCTCGGGTGCGCGATTTTAGCTGGTCGAAGAAATTGGTGATGATCTCGGACAGGGGCAGCTCGTAGGTGAGCATGGCGCGGTTGGTGTAGGGGTACTCCATGCCTAAAAACGTGCCGCGGCGGTTCTGGCAGAGATCCATAATGGCCCCCACGTAATCCTCTGGGGTTATGATGGTGGCCTTGACTATGGGCTCCTCTATGCGGTACTGCCCATCGGTGGGGAAGTCAGAGGGGTTCTGAATGCGCCGGCCCTTGCCGGTTTTGTCGGACTTGTCGTAGACCGTGTAAATGACGCTGGGGGCGGTGGCGATCAGCTCCAGGTTGAATTCGCGCTCGAGGCGCTCCTGCACGATCTCCATGTGCAGAAGTCCCAGGAAGCCGCAGCGGTAGCCGAAGCCCAGCGCGATAGATGTCTCTGGCTCCCAGACTAAGGAAGCGTCGTTTAATTTGAGCTTGGTCAGGGCATCGCGCAGATTGTTGTAATCCAAAGGATCGATGGGGTACAGACCGCTGAAAACCATGGATACGGCGGGGCGGTAGCCGGGCAGTGCCTGCGTGGCGCCGTCCTTGGCCAGAGTTATGGTATCGCCGACGCGCGTCTCTTCAATATGGCGGATCTGGCCGACCAGATAGCCGACATCGCCGCTTTGCAGAACCTCGGTAGGGCGCATGGTGGGCTTGAAAATGCCGACCTCATCGACCAGGTATTCCTGGTTGGTGCTCATCAGCTTAATGGACATGCCTTTGCGCACCTCGCCGTCGACGACGCGGAAGAAGGGGACGACGCCGCGGTACTGGTCGTAGCGGGAATCGAAGATAAGCGCGCGCAGCGGAGCGCTGGGATCGCCCTTTGGCGGGGGAATGAGGCGGATGATGGCTTCCAGAAGCTCGTCGATGCCAATATCCTGCTTAGCCGAAACCAGCACGGCATCGTCGGCTGGCAGGGCGAGGATCTCTTCGATTTCCTGCTTAACGCGCTCGGGATCGGCAGAGGGCAGATCGATTTTGTTGATTACCGGGATAACCTCTAGGTTCTGATCCAGGGCCATGCCGTAGTTAGCCATAGTCTGAGCCTCAACGCCCTGAGAGGCATCGACAACCAGCAGAGCGCCGTCGCAGGCTGCCAGCGAGCGGGAGACTTCATAGGTAAAGTCTACGTGTCCTGGGGTGTCGATGAGGTTGAGATAATAGGTATTGCCGTCCTTGGCCTGATATTCCAGAGTTACTGGGTGGGACTTAATGGTAATGCCGCGCTCGCGTTCCAGGTCCATAGAATCCAGCACCTGGTCCATCATTTCGCGTTTGGAAATGGTGTTGGTATGCTCGAGCAGGCGGTCGGCCAGAGTGGATTTGCCATGGTCAATATGGGCTATAATGCTGAAGTTGCGTACGAATTGTTGATCCATCGGTATACCTGAAATGATTGATAAGCAGAGCGCACCATCGGCTGTCTCTGCTGGCCAAATACGGCAAATAGAAATAATTCTGCACGCTTTTGAGTAAACCTATCATAAAGGTTTAAACCCATCCAAACCTGTCGCACCCTGTCGCGGGGCGGTATGCATTCAGCCTATCTCTGGCTGGTGCCGTCCTTCATGCGGTCTGCCCGCTGCTGTTTTATTCTGCGGCGTGCTCGTAGCGCTGGGCGTATCCGCGGAGCTCTTCCATAATACTGCCGACCGTCATGGGAGCCGCGCTGTGCCTGGGCTGGCTGCTGGCTGTCTGACTGGCGGGGGAGTTCGTCTCGGCGGCGGGCTGAGCCAGGCTGGCTGTGCCGTTCAGCTCATTTATCGCCAGCTTGTGTCCCTGCTGGGCCGCGGCGCGCAGATAGCTGTTGGCAGCCGACGTATTGCGGGCCACCCCGCGTCCGCGTTTATAAAGCATTCCCAGCGTATACTGCGCGTCGGCATGGCCCAGCTTGGCCGCCTTTTCGTAATACTCAACGGCAAGCTTCATATTCTTGTAAAGCCCGTTGCCCTGCTCATGCATTCTGCCGCACCAGTACTGCGCGTCGGGGTCGCCCAGCTTGGCGGCTTTTTGCATGTATTCTCCGGCCTTTTGGGAGTCCTGGACGACTCCGATACCGTCTAAATAGATACGCCCCATATTTCTTAGCGCCGGAGCGGAATTGTGCTCGGCGGCCAAGGTGTAAAGCTCTATGGCCTTGTTTATATCCTTGGGCCGGCCTTGGCCCCATTCGTAAAGCTGGCCTAGCAGGTTGCAGGCACTGTAGTCTCCGCGCGATAAGCCTAGCTCCAATAAATCAGCGGCTTTGCTGCAGTCCTGTTTTATTCCGTATCCATGCATATACAGGTTAGCTAGGCTTAATGGTGCGTAGCTGTCGCCCTGCTCAGTGGCTGCTTCAAATAGCTCGGCGGCCTGGGCGGGATCCTGGGGCAGACCTCCTTCGCCGAGCAGGTACATCTGTCCCAGAGCCACGTTAGCCGATGAGCATCCGATCGCGGCGGCCTTACGGTAATACTGGGCTGCCGTCTGGTGGTTCATATTGACGCCCCAGCCGTAATTGTAAGCCTTGCCTAGGAGCAGCAGGCCGAATTTGTTGCCCTGTTCAGCGGCTTTGGTTATGTATTCGATAAACTGTTTTTTGTCGGAGGCCATTCCGTGGCCATTGAGCCGGCACAGAGCGTATGCCACCTGTCCGTACGCGTTGCCTTGGTCAGCAGCTTTTTTGTAATACTGTACGGCCTTGAGAGGGTTGGCTTCGGTATCTCTGCCGCTCTCGTAGCAGCGTCCCGCTTCAAACATAGCCTCGCTGTCTCCATGATCTGCCAGTCTGAGCAGGGCTTTTAGCGGCAGCTCTGATTTGCCAGGGTAGGAGCTGATGGGAACCGATGCTTTCCTGCCGGCATCGGAGACTGTTCCAGGGGTGTCTGCCCAGGCTGGACTGAGGCATGAGGCGCAGATAATAAGGCTTGTTATATACGTTTTAATTTTCATGGCTTTTATTGGTAGGCTCTCCCTTGCCAATGTCGGCTGTTAAGCGGGCGGCGGCATCGATATAGCTTATGCCTGCATAGGCGGCTTCATGTAACTACAGATATGAGCGCGTCTCTTTTATGACTAAATCCCAGAAATGCTTGGCTTTTGGAGAGGCAGCTTTATTACGCTCGGCGGTGGCGGCTTTGAGCAGCTCCTGCGCGTCTCCTCCTTTTTGGCAGAAGGCTTCTATGCGCTGCTGGGCATCCCATTCTATTTGCGCCTTGCTGTTTTTGGCTGTGGGCTGTAGGGGCTGGGTCTGCTGCTTTTGGAAGCTCATGGCGCGGTCAATAATCTTCAGCAGGAGCTTGTGCCCTTCTTCGTTGGTATCGTTGCTGTACAGCCTGGAGCGAGCCCAGTCTATAACGGCTTGCGCACCCTCTGTGGCGATTGCTTCATCTACGGCCCGCATTAAATCGGCTTCGGCGTGATATTTGCGCTGCCTGTCCAGATTAAATTTATTGTGGCCGTTGGTCTGCGAGGTCTGGAAGGTGCTGCTCTGAGGATATTTGTTATATGATGAAATGATCTTGTTGAGGTTTCCCAGCGAGGGGCTGGCATATGAAACCGAGGTGCATAGGAGCAATAAGCATAGCAATGCGGCTAACATTTTTATCTTTACGGAAAAATGCATTACATTACTCCTTCATAATGTGCATAAAACAGTTATTTTTTATATATAGCATCACCGCTGTGATTATGTCAAGCTTGATATGTCGCAAATTTGCGACATGTTAGACTGCAATTGCGTTTTTTGCATAAAAATAGCCAGGTCATTTAGTCAATGTCGGTAACTTAGCGTCAGCTAGCCTAACATTATGACTCCCCCTAAAGGATGGCAATGGTTATAAGTTAGCGATTAGCTAACGTGTTAACACCCTAACTCCCCCTAAAGGATGGCAGGGGGAGATGTCGCGACTGCGACAGAGGGGGTGGCCACAGCTGATGGGAAATTGCGGTGTTCGCATGGTGTACGCTAACTAGTACGCCTATTAAAAACGTAAAGCTAACG
>JAFSXO010000321.1 GCA_017444045.1 bacterium
AGAATCCAAAAAAACATATGCAGGATTTTTATCACTGTCGGCTTGGTGATGCTGTCCGTAGCTTCAGTTATTGTCTTAGTCTTCGCTGTTCAGGCCTGGAAGGGAAGCGGCTCCGCATGGTCGGTGCCTATGAGCATTTGGGAGCACCTGTAAGCGGCTTGCTATGGCGCCTTTATAAAGAGCTGCTTAGAGCGCCAGCCTAATAGCCAATGGTTATGAGTTGGCCATTAGCTAACTTGAAAATCATGCATAACCCAAGCAAAAATCCCCAGAACAACCAGCGTTCTGGGGATTTTTTGCGCTTAGCTAGGCGGGTTAATCAGCCGGCGCCAGCTAATGGGCCCACTGCACAAAATTGGTGACCACATGGCGCTCAAGCGCGGGGTGGATGGGCAGAACCCTTATCGCGCAGCCGATGGTTCCGGTGCGCTCGGGAATTGCGGTGCCCTCGTAGTGGTGAGAGCCATCGCGGTAGCCGCTGTAGTTTAGCTCAACTTTAATGGGGTCGTATATCTCGCCGTCCTGCATTGGCCCAGCGTACAGCTCTACGCGCACATCCTCAGGCTGCAGCTTGCCCAGATAGGCGCGCACGCGTATGCCCACTTCCTGGCCCTTGCTGATCTCGCTTACGCGATCCATGTCGGCCTCTAGGCGCACCTCGTTCCAGTTGTATTCCAGGCTGTTGAGCCAGGAAGCCAAGGTGCGGGCCTGGGCAAAGTGATTGGCGCGCATGCGCTCGCCGTATTCGCCGGCGGGCATGTACATGGTGTGGTTGTAGTCGTGCAGCATGCGGTGGGTGCAGTAGTTGGGCAGCAGAGTGCGGATGGAATTCATCATGCGCTCGACCCAGCCATCGGGAATGCCCTGCTCGTTGCGCTCATAGTAGAGCGGAACGATGTTGTCTTCTAAATTGGTGTAGATAGAAGTGGAGTCCGTGACGTCCTGCTCTGCTTCGCTGGAGTACCTGGTCTCGGTGCCGATGGCCCAGCCGTTGCTGCCGTCATAGCCTTCTGCCCACCAGCCGTCGAGGACGCTGAAGTTGAGCACGCCGTTGATAGCCGCTTTTTCGCCTGAAGTGCCTGAAGCCTCCAGAGGGCGGCGCGGGTTGTTGAGCCACACGTCTACGCCCTGCACCAGGTGGCGGGCCAGGTTGATGTCGTAATCCTCCAGCAGAACTATGTGCCCTCTGAATTCCGGCATCTCGCTAAGCTCGTGTATGCGCTGAATGAAGCGCTTGCCAGGATCGTCGGCCGGGTGGGCTTTGCCTGCGAATACAAAGTTTACCTCGCGCCCGGGCTGGAACATGATCTTTTTCAGGCGCTCGAGGTCGCTGAATAGCAATACGGCGCGTTTGTAGGTGGCAAAGCGGCGGGCAAAGCCGATGGTAAGCACGTTGGGACTGAGCCAATTGTCGACGTCGTTGATGCGGTCGATGGGGTAGCCATTGCGCTGCATGCGGCGGCGGATACGGGTGCGGGCGTGCTCGATCATCTTGGCCTTGAGCGCGTTGTGAGTCTCCCACAGCTCGTTGTGCGGAATGCTGGCGTTTTCCCAAAGCGCTTTGTCATCGGGATGGGTGTGCCAGCGGGTGCCCAGATGGCGGTCATAAAGGTCAGACAGAGACGAAGCAACCCAGGTTCCGATATGCACGCCGTTGGTCACATGGGTAATAGGCACTTCGGCCAGGGCCAGCTCGGGCCAGACCTCGTGCCATAAGTGGCGGGAGACCTTGCCGTGGAGCTTGCTTACGCCGTTGCGGTGGCTGGACAGCTTGAGAGCCAGCATGGTTAGGTTGAAAGGACCGTTGGGATCGTGGGGCTTCTGGCCCAGGCGCATGAATTCGTGACGGTTCATGCCAAGGCGGCTGAAGAAGGAATAGAAATGCTGCTCGATTAAGTCGGCGCTGAAGGCGTCCTGGCCGGCGGGTACGGGAGTGTGGGTGGTGAAGCAGACGCTGGGGGTTACCGCTTCTATGGCCTCTCTCCAGGTCAGCTGATAGCCTTCGACCATCTCGCGCATAAGCTCTATAGTCAGGAAGGCGGAATGGCCTTCGTTCATGTGCCAGACCCAGGGAGTGATGCCCAGACGGCGCAGAGCGCGCACGCCGCCAATGCCTAAGATCTTTTCCTGGGCGATGCGCATACCGTTGTCGCCGCCGTAAAGCTTGGCGGATAGGTTGCGGTCTTCGACGGAGTTGCCGTCAACCTGAGTGTCGAGCAGGTAAAGCTTGTTGCGTCCAACCTGCACCAGCCATACGCGGGCAGACACATCGCGGCCGGGCATCTCTATGTTGACGATAATTTCGTTGCCCTGGGAATCCAGAGCCTTTTCTAGCGGAAGGCTGTCGGCGCAGACAGTGTTGTAAATAGCTTCCTGCCAGCCATCGCCGTTCAGGCGCTGGATAAAATAGCCCTGATTGTACATTAAGCCGATGCCGACGATGGGGATACCCATATCGGAGGCGGTCTTCATGTGATCGCCGGACAGAATGCCCAGACCGCCCGAATAGATAGGCAGGCTCTCGTGCAGGCCGAATTCTGCCGAGAAGTAGGCTATGACCTTATTCTGGTGCTGGGGGAATCTGGTGGTGAAGCGGGTTGTCTTGGGGTGCATATATGCATCGAATTCACCCATGACCTGATCGTAAAGCTGCAGAAACTCTTTGTCGCCGGCCGCTTTTTCCAATTCGGTTTGGTCTATGTGGCTGAGCATGGCCACGGGATTGTGGTTTAACTCATCCCAAAGCTTGCCGCCCAGGCGGGCAAACAGGGCGTTAGCCCGGGGATCCCAGCTCCACCATAGGTTGCGCGAAAGCTCATGCAGACGGGCGATGCGCTGGGGCAGAACAGGGCGAACTACGATAGTGCCTAAAATATGCACAGTTGACCTCCAAGTGGGTAAATATTTGCAATTGTACGGTATGATATATTAATAAACAAAAAGCGCTATTCAGAATGAATCTGTATATAGCGTCTGATCGATAGCGTATAAACAGTTTGCTGCCGGCAAACAAGAGCCATGCCATGATTTAGGCATACATGGGCTAATACCTGCCGACAGCTAAATAATAACGGCACGCTTATAGGCGGCTTGTCGCTATTGAACATGCAATTAAATTTTAAACATACAGCGCATGAGGTGCTCTGCGGTCTTGCGCATTAATAGCCATATCCAGAAGGCGATAATGGCAACGCCAGTGACTATAGTAACAATAAAATTTAAGATTTTTCCGGAGCGCTTGGTAACCGTGTTGGTCTCTTGGCACTCCTGCTCGGAAGTCTCTTTGTTGTCCGCTTTGGCTCCGTGTTTCTGGCGCTGAGGCCATTTGGCCTTAAGCTGGCGCAGAGGGCCGGACAGCACTGCGAGGCGCTCTTTGATCGATCCTGGTACAGCTGGGATCTCTGGCTGGGCGGGAGTGCTGCTGGCTGATACGGGCGGATAGGGCTTGTCTAGGGGCCAGCCGCAGGCTTCGCAGAAGCAGGCATCTGGCTGAACCTCGCTGTGGCACTTAGGGCAAGTATTCATGTTCTTCTCCTAAATACTGTCAGCTGCTGCGCTGGCAGTTTGGCTGAATTCCTGGCTGGCGGTTATATCGTCAGCTCCTGAGTATATGGTCTCTAGACCTTTAACCAGATCGTCGCGATCCTCGCTGCTGAAGAAATTCCGCAGCTGGGCGACGCCTTCGAGAATCTTTTTGGTTCCGGCGTCTAGCAGGGCGTAGGAGCGCTCCAGCATCTTCTGGCTTTCTTCGTCTGGGTAGCTCTCGGGCTTCTTGATCTGCTCAAAATCCCTGCGGCCCTTTTCGGCGCGCTTGGCAAAGGCTTCGATCTGCTCTTTTAGCTCGCTGTCGGACAGGTAGTTCTGCAGGCGACCTTCGACGGCTCCTTCCAGGCGGGCCAAATAGGTGTAAGACGGGCGCCCCGCCTGCTGCTCGCGCAGCTCCATGGTCTGCTTGGATAGGCCGATAACCTCGGGCATGATCGCTCCGCAGTTCTGGCAGGTCTTGCTGCCGCCGGGGTTTATGGTGCTGCATTTAGGGCAGGCGGCCGGCTGCGCAACGGAAATTGTCATCAGGCGTTTCTGCACCTTCATTAAGCGCTCGCTGGACTGAAGCAGCACCGCGCAGCCCTCTTTGAGGTTGGTGCGGTCGCGGTCCTTGAAAAAGCGCATCATCATGTTTAGGCCCACGCCCATGTGCTCTAGGGCTTTTTCGGCAACCGGTATGAGGGTGTCTATCTCTTCGCTTTCCTTGGGGCTTTTTTTGATCTCCTGAAAATCGCGGCAGAACTCCTGATAGCGTTCCTGCATCCAATCCAGCTTACCCTTGAGCGCGTCTGGCGGGTACTGGTTCTTGGCGACTCCGGTTGCTACGCGCACCAGCTCCTGAATGTAGGGCGAATCGGAAAACTGGGGGAAGGCCTCTTCCTCAGCGCGCATTTCATCGAATATGCCGAGCATATCCTTGAGCGCTTTGCGTCCCTGATCCAGACCGTCTATTAGCTCTTGGCGGTTTTGGGTCTTGCGGTAGCTGTTTAGCTGGCTTATAGCGTTGGTAAACAGCTTAAGAGCGTTCTTAAACCGTCCTGGAGCTTCTTTGGTCAGTTCGGTGTTGGGGCGGATTTTAAGAGCTTCGTTAAACTGCTGAGACAGGTACTGGGCGAATTTAGCGATGAACTCCAGCTGTTCCGCAAAATCGCGCATGTTTTCCTCTTGGGTAGGATCGCAGTCGACGATCTGGGCGGCGCGGATAACATCATTGAAATACGGGGAAATAGATAATTCAAACGGATCCATAACCTAAAAGTTTCTAGTCTGGGCAATGATAACCTGCTTGATAGAGAGTGCGTTTGTTTATGCGTTTTCGGAATGGCTGTCCGAATTCAGGGGCGCAAAAGTTCAGCGTAAGGCACATCTTAGCGCAGCGAAGCGGTGCAGGATCGGAAGCTGGTGCAGCGCAAATATGTTCGCGAAGCACGAACTAAACGATATTGGGGGTAGCTATGCGATTTGTGGCCCGCTGTTGGTTAATCGGTTTTAAATATCGGGTATCGGCGATAGCGTTAGGCCTGATCCTGCTTGCGGTATTGGGCTGGGGCGCTGCGGCATTCGCTCAGAATGGCGGGCTGTCAGACGATGATCCCGTAAAGGTTTCATTAGACTGCGATCAGCAGGCTCTGCGCCCAGGGCAGAGCTTTACCCTGCGCCTGGCATTCGCCATCGCCCCTGGCTATCACATATATGGGCCGCAGCCTGGAGATATCGGCCAGCCTACCCAAGCCGAATGGGGGCTGCCCGCCGGGGCAGAATTGCTCGAGGAGCGCTGGAGCGAGGCGGAGGAGACCGAGCAGGATGGTTTTCGCTGTGCCCTTTACAGCGAACGCGCCGAAGCTGTCGCTGTCGTTAAGCTGGCCGATACTTTGAAGCCAGGGCAAATGCTAACATTTAAGGTTGCTCCCCGCTGGCTGGTCTGCGGCACTATGTGCGTACCCGGCCAGGCGGAGCTTGCCTTGGAACGCCAGGTTGTGGCCAGCGATAACGCTGCAGGTAACTCTGCTGATAGCGTTGACGGCAATTCTGCTGACGGTGCTGCCGGTAACGCCGCGGGGAACGCTTCAGATGGCGGTGCCGCAGAGGCGAACAAATCAGGGCAGACAGTGCCAACAGCTGGCGGTCTGCCGAATGCTGGCGCTTCTCAGTACGCGCCGCTGTCCGGAGGGCTGCTGGCGGCTATTGTTCTGGCGTTTGCGGGCGGTATTATCCTCAACCTTATGCCCTGCGTTTTTCCGGTGCTGTCCATAAAGGCGCTGGAGCTGGTGCAGGCTAGCCAGAGCGAGCGGGGAGCGCAGCGGCGTCGGGTTTGGGCCTATAGCGCGGGTATTCTGCTTTCCTTTTGGCTGATGGCGATAGCTCTGAACGTGCTGCGCGCCTATGGGCATAAGCTGGGCTGGGGCTTCCAGATGCAGTCGCCGTATTTTGTGATTACCGTTGCCTATATTTTTATGGCGCTGGCTCTGAATCTGTTCGGTCTGTACGAAATAGGTCTCGGCCTGACCCAGTATGGTGAAAGCGGTAGCCACGAGCGTAGCTCGTTTGTTAGCGGTGTGTTGGCCGTTATAGTGGCCACGCCATGTACGGCGCCTTTTATGGGTACAGCCTTGGGGTATGCATTCACGGTGCCTTGGTATGAGAACCTGCTGGTCTTTACGGCTCTGGGCTGCGGTTTAGCTTTGCCGCTGATGCTGCTGGCCTTTTGGCCGGCCTGGCAGCGCCTGCTTCCCCGTCCGGGAGCGTGGATGGTAACCCTGCGACAGGCTTTGGCCTTCCCGCTCTTGCTGGCGGCCGTGTATTTTGCCTGGGTTATCGATGTGCAGACTGGTCCCTATGTTGCGGCCGCGGTTTTGGCGGGCTGGGTGCTGCTGGGGATGGCCGTGTGGATTTACGGGCGCTGGGGGCAGTATGGAGCGCGCTGGCTCAGTGCGCTGGCTTTGGTTTTGGCTTTGCTGGGCTGGGGCAGCGGCTGTTATGTGTACTATTATCAGGCACAGCGTACGATTTCCGTAGGGGATGGCGCGGCGCAGCGGTCAGAGGTAAGCCGAGATAGCTTCGCTGAGGGGTGGAGCGAGCGGGCTGTGCGGGAGGCTGTAGCCGCGGGGCGTCCGGTATTTATAGATTTTGGGGCGTCCTGGTGCCTGACCTGCCAGGTCAATGAGCGCAATGTGCTCAGCGACGAGCGGGTGCGCGAAGCGTTTAAGCGCGGCAATGTACTGTTCCTGAAAGCCGACTGGACGAACAACGACGCAGATATAACCGCTGCCCTGGAAAGCTTTGGCCGCAGCGGGGTGCCGCTTTATGTGTACTACAATGGTCAGCCTGACGCTCAGCCGCAGCTTCTGCCAGAGCTGCTTACGGTTGACGGAGTTCTGAAGGTGCTAGAAAAACGCTGACCAACAGCGTAGCGCTAACGCAAATGAACCTATAATAAACAATGCCAGTAGCTTGAGTTACTGGCATTGAGCGAGCAATAACGCGACTGTTGTTGGCTCAGCTGGCGCTGTTAAGACCGCTCCGCCAGCAGAGATTCGTGCAGGCGCGACAGAGCCTTGGACATATCCTGTTCAATTTCTTTCAGGGCTTCGTTGCTTAGATTCTCGTCAAAGCTTGAGCCGCGGATGCAGATCGCTTTGCGGTCGCTGTTGACTTCAAACGACTTCATTTCGATATAGCCCTTTAGCTCGTCCCAGCTGACGATCAGCTCATGGTCAGTTACTACCAGAACCTCGCCGGTAACTGTTCTGCCGGTGCGCAGCACTAAGCTCACGGGAGTTCCCGGCTCGCCGATGGTTCCCGAATCGGTAAGCCAGCTGGCCAGGCCGTCTTCGGTCTGGTAATAGCGCATCAGCTGTTCTTTTTCGTAGCCGGAACCTGTCAGGGCAAAGAAATTGCGGCGCTGCTTGCCCCAGTATTTTTCCAGGTAGATTTTGAGCGCCCCCAGCGACATCATCCAGCCAGAGTTGGCGTCGCCGGCTCCTTCGGCTCCTTCGGCTCCGGGACCGGTCTCGGTGACCTCGATGCGCGAGCCGGTGCCGTAATTGCGGATGGCAACGGTGATGGTCTGTGTACCCAGGCCGGGAATAATGGCTTTATAGACTATGCGCGTGGGCGGTTTGATCTCGGATATGGTGTATTTTGAGCTGTAGCCGAAGCGCTCCCAGGTCATGGTAACCTTGCTGCCCAGACCCGGCCAGCCCTTGACCTTATCGCAGTACCACTGCGCCAAATGGTGGCCTTCGGTCCAAGCATCGAAAGCTTTTTCCAGCGGAACCGCCGCTATGATGAATTTTTTTATTTCGGGTCTGCCTATGGCCATAATCTACCTGCTGAGCTTAGTCTATTTAATTATAGTTTGTGCTTAACGCATTTGATGATTGCAGAACCTTTCTCACTTCGATACCGAATAATGCTCCCCCTTCTATGCGCAATGCTTATAAGTTAAGGAGCGAAAGCATTGACATTGCTCATTCATGAACGTTTGCGCTGCGTTGTATGTTAGCGTACAAGTTAGCACACAACATGCGTTAAACTTCGATTCTTCCGCCAACTGTGGCCACCCCCTCTGTCGCTGACGCGACTTCTCCCCCTGCCATTCTTTAGGGGGAGTTAGGATGTTATCAGGTTAGCTAATCGCTAACTTATAACCATTGCTTCTATGCGTCACTGGTTAAGGGTTAGCGATGAGCTAGTATTTGCGGATTATCGCGCGTAACCAGTTCCGCGCAAGGCACCTCTGAGCGTAGCGAAGCAGTGCCGGCGCGGCAGCAGATGCAGCGCAAAGGCATGTGTGAATTATTCGCACAATTGCCTATATTAGCAACATCGGTATAATATAGTGCAGTAAAATAATGTTATAACCAAGATGGTGAAGTATGCAAACATTAGCAAATATTATTTGGTTCATTTTTGGCGGTGTGTTAGGCGGTCTGAGCTGGATGCTCGCAGGCTGTCTTATGTGCATTACCATTATCGGCATTCCCGTGGGCAAGCAGTGTTTTAAGCTGGCTAAGCTGGCCTTCTTCCCCTTCGGCAAGGAAATCGTCTATGAAGGCGGCAGTGTCTCTCTTTTCATAAACGCGCTGTGGATACTGCTGTGCGGCTGGGAGCTGGCTGCCGGATATGTGACCTTAGCCCTGCCGTATTTTGCTTCGATAATCGGTATCCCCGTGGGGTATCAGTGCCTCAAGCTGGCGCGGCTTTCGCTGATGCCTTTTGGCGCCGAGGTTGTGGAAAGCGAATAGGTCCCAGCTATTAACGGGTCAGCGATACATGAACGATAAAGAGGCAGCATATGGACGGCTTATTTGAGGTCGTTGGCGATAGCTTTTTCAAGCCGCTGAGCAGCAAATACAAACAGCAGTTCATAAGCTGCCTTAATATTATTTACAGCTCCTATCGCTCCGAGCTGTCCTACGGTGTGGAACGCTCAGTAATAGTCGACAAGCTGACCGCCTATTTTGACAGTCTGAATTTAGGTGCCATATATTTGGACGATGAAGACGAGATGCTGCGCGATGCTCGGACTCAGGCTTCGTCATTCCTGCGCCAGCTGAGCAAATGCGGCTGGCTGGAAGCGGAGATGGGCAGCGACCAAATACCCAGGCTAAATCTGCCCGCCCATGCGGTGTCCATGCTGGAGGCTCTGAAGAATATATCCAGCAAAAAAGAGATCGAGTATCAGAGCGAAATCTCGGCGATTTATTCACTGCTGACCAATAGCGAACTGCGCGACAAGCCCTATCCTCTGATTATTAAGCCTGTGCACCAGCACACCGAGGCGCTGTTTATTGGCCTTAAGCAGCTAAATACCAGCATCAAGAATTATATAGACAGCAGTACTGCTGGCAAAACGGCCGAGCAGATATTTGAGGAATTCATCAAATACAATAAAGAAATCGGCTCTAAAGCTTATCACCGCATGAAGACCAGCGATAATATATCGCGTTTTCGCCCCGTTATCATCGGACGTCTGCGCGATATGCTGCACGATCCCCAGCTTATCGCCCGCTGCGCCGCGGAGTATCGCGAAATTGAGAATAGGGGAGACAAAGGCACTGCTGAAGACGAGGTCAGCCGGGTTATAAACGAGATCGTCAGCCATTTCAATTCTTACGATGAGATCGCTGAAGAGATCGACAAGAAGCATAGCAAATATCTGCAGCAGGCCGTGGTTAGGGCTCGTTTTTTGCTGCTGAGCAATGACAGCCATGAAAGCAAAATCTCCACCATATTGCAGGCCTGGGCCGCCGAGTATAACAGCGACAGCCAGGCTAATATGAACGATCCTGCCGATGACGGCGTGAATGCTATGTTCTGTCTGTTTCCCCAGCGCTTTGTCGATGAAGCCTCGCTGAAAACCGTCGCGGTAAGAAATAGAATAACCTCGGTGGCTCCGCTGGTTCAGCCTTTGGCGCTGAGCAAGGATGAGCGGCGCAAACGGGCGGAGCAGATGCGCATTAGAAACCAGGCGCGTTTTTCTCGGCAGAATGTATTTGCCTTTGTTGCCACGCTTTTGGAGCGGTGCCCGGAAATATTGGCTTCTGAGCTGCCCATTGCCAGCCGTCGCGATGCTGTGCGCATCGTCATGATCCGGCTTTTTGGGCGATTGCGCCAGGCCAGTTACGCCGTTATTCCTCAGCAGCGAGAGGTCTGCGTTAATGGTTTTAGCTTTAACGATTTTTTGATAAAGAAGAAGGATGGCAAATGAGTTTATCAGCGGACAGCCAAGACCGCCTCAGCGAACGTAGGGCTAATAATCACTGTTTCAGTCTGGGCAGCGGCGTAACGCCGGAGAGGTTTAAGGCCGTAGCCAATCGCATTCTCAACGAATGCTTTTTGCTGCGCCAGGCGGAAACGACGCGCAATGATTATTGGTATCTGCTAAACAATCAACAGGTATTCAGCGATTTCTTTGATCTGCTGGGCTATGAGCTGATTATTCAGAAGGAGCAGGGCGTGGTCGCGCTTAGCAACCCCAGCGGGACGGGCAGATTGCAGCTGAATAAGATATCTACTGTCCTGCTGCTCATTCTGCGGCTTATTTATATAGAGAAGCGCAAAGAGCTGCTCCAGACGAAAGAAGTCATCATAACTGCCGAAGAAATATATGAACGTTATGGTATGCTTAAGCTCAGAACCAAGCTTGATAAAACCTCGATGCGCAATTCACTGGGCTTATTGCGCCGTTTTCACATTATTAACAATTTAGACAGAGACCTAGGGCTTCCGGAGACGCGGATTGTCGTCTATCATTCCGTTATGCTTGCCGTTCCGGCCGATTCTCTGGATATAGCCTACAATAAAGCCCAGGCAAA
>JAFSXO010000322.1 GCA_017444045.1 bacterium
GGGTAAAAACCAATTCCGACCTGGCAGTTTATAATTATGGCGGCATTCGCGTAGACTCGATGTCGCAGGGTAAGGTCACCAAAGGTGCTGTTTACCAGTTTTTGCCCTTTGACGATCAGGTGTGCCGTATGGAGATCCAGGGCAAGTACATCCAGGAGCTGTTGGATCAGGCTGCCAAAAGCACCCATGGGCCTTTGCAGACTGCTGGAGTCACCTGCACGCTGGATAAGAGCAAGCAGGTAGCTACCGACGTCAAAATCGGAGGCAAGCCCCTCGATCCGGAAAAGACCTATATTTTAGCCACCACCGAGTTCCTATGCGGAGGCGGTGATGGTTTCTCCGCCTTGAGTAAGGGCAAGATTATCGACCGTTACGATTTTACCCGCGACGTGTTTATCGATTATCTCAACGATTTTGATGTGCTGGCGGTTCCGTCTACTGGCAATGTAAAGATTTCTGAATAATTCAGATGCTCCGAGGAAGCGCTCACAGGGACTGGTGCTGTTGCCCTAAGTTTTTGTGGGCGCTGTTGTATTTAGAAAGCCGATATTTTAGGGAGGCGATATGGCCGATCTGCGGGGAATAAAAAAAGCTTTAGTCGTTTGTGTGGGGCTGACTCTGCTTTTGGCTCTGCAGGCAGTGCCTCTGCGCGCCCAAGGCAAAGCGCCGGCGCTGAGCATGGCACCTCACGCGGAGCAAAATGCACCGGTTAAATGCTGGCGTTTGGCCAACGGACTTACCGTTGTGCACCAGTATCTGCCGGGCTGTACCGGAGTCGGCCTGGCTTTGCTGGTCCCCGCCGGCTCGGCTGGGGATCCGTCCCATCGCACCGGTTTAGCCCATCTCACCGAGCATTTAGTATATAGAGCTACCCCGGATCATCCCGCTGGCAGGCTGGCCCTGGAATGGGAGCGCTTAGGAGCGCGCCGCGGGGCGCTGACATCCGTTGACTGTGCGATGTTCTGGGAATTGGTGCCAGCCGGAAGCTGGCCGCAGGCTCTGGCCATCGAGGCGGGGCGTTTTAAGGGCCTGGCCGCCGACGATGAGAGTCTGGCCAACGAGCGCCGCGTTATGCTCAGCGAGCTCCAGGGGCTGCAGCGCAATCGCTGGCGCGGTGTGAAGGAGCGGGCCCTGGCCGCGCTGGCGCCCGATAAGCCCTTTCAGGCAGTCTGCCCAGGAGGGCAGGCCGACGATATCGCCCGTATTGCCGCTGAAGATATCCGCAGCTTTTATAAGCGCTATTACAGCCCAGACAAGGCGGTGCTGGCCATTGTGGGCGAATGCAAGGCTGATGAGTTAGCGCTGAAATTGCGCGAGCTGTTTCCCGGCGAGGCTATGAATGTGCTGCCGCAGCAGATAGACCTGAGCGGCGGCACGGAGACTGAGGAAACCGAAGCGGCCTCAGCGCTTTCTGTTCTTGGCGAGGGGCCGGAGCTTCCCGGAGCGGTTCTGTGGCTTCTGCCCTGGGATTATGATGACGCCGCTGTATATGCGGTTGCCGAGGCGCTGAACTGGCGCGGCCCTACAGCTCGCTTGGCACAGTGCATCAGAGAGCATGGCTGGGATGACAGAGTGCAGCTCATGGCTCCTGAGCACGGCAGGAATTATGCTGCCATGAGCGTTAGCGTGGCCGACGGTATGGATCCGCAGGCTGTAGCGGAGGCACTGCGGGCCGACATGCTGCGGCTGGCTGGGCAGACGCCGTCTTATCCGGAGCTGGAGGCCGCCCGCAAGCGCGCCCTGGTTAGCTTCTACCGCGACTGGCAGGAGCCGGCGCGGCGGGCGCAGATGCTGGCTAAGGCTCAGTTCTATGACAATCTGGAGCTGCTGTTAAACTTCCCTAGGTCTGTGCGTTCCTGTACGCCCCAGCAGGTGCAGGCGCTTAATTGCCGTCTGGCAGCGGGAGGCATGTGTGCCCAGTATGTATCGCGCCTGGGCGGCGCCCCTCCCAGAGTATATGGCCCTGAAGTCGGAGAGGTCTACGCCGATGGGCATTGCGAGCCTTTGGTTTTGGACAATGGACTGCGCCTGACGGTCGATCCCGACCTGCAGCAGCCCATGGTATATCTGCGCGGATATATCGAGGGCGGTTCTCTGAGCGATCCGGAGGATAGGCCTGGTCTAACCTGTTTCGCTGCCGGCCTGCTGGGGCAGGGCATAGATGCGCGCACTGGGCGTCCCTTTGCCACGGAGCTGGGCGAGCGCGGCATGACGCTGAGCTTTAAGGGAGACCGCCAGATCATCGCGATCAGTGGCTCCTGCCTGCGCGAGGATATCCATCGTTTTCTGGATATCCTTTGCACAGCTCTGCGCCAGTCTGATCCCGATGAGGCTAGCGCCAGCGTTTGGCAGCGCCGTCTTGTGGCTGATTTGGTCCAGCGTGAAAGCGTGCCCGAAAACTGCGCCACGGCGCTGCTGATGGAAAAGCTCTATCCAGCTGGGCATGCCTTCGGGCGCTTTTACGGCGGCACCAGCGAGATGGCGGCTTCTTTTACCCGCGAAGAGGCGCTTAAGCATCTGCGCAGCTGCGTGCAGCCTGGCCGTATTGGTCTGTGCTTTAGCGGCGGCATCAATGAGGATGTGGCTCTGCGCAAGCTGCAGTCGCGCCTGGGAGATTGGCTGAATGAGGAAGTGGCTCCGCTCAGCGCTGTCCCGCCCGCGGAACGGGCGCGCAAAGGCCACCGATACGTGATTAAGCAGGCTGGCGATGAGCTGCTGCTGATCGGTCAGCTTGGCCCGGGCCGTCAGGATCCTGATTATTATGCTTTTAACCTGCTGAACCAGATTTTAGCGGGGAGCGCCTCGCTGTCGCGTCTGCCCCTGCGGATCGTGCACGTAGAGCATTTAGGCACCAGCGTTAGCAGCCGGGTGCTGCCTTCCCAGGGAGCCGCGCCTTGGGCAGCGGTTATGCGCCTGCATCCAGGCAAGGCGGAGCGCGCCTTGGCTATCGTTAAGCAGGAAATGGCTAGGCTGGCTGATCCTGGCCCCAGCGAGGAGGAAATCACCCGGGCTAAGAACGCCCTGGAAAACCAGCTGCTTCTGCAGGCAGCCAATCCCGCGGCGCGCGCCGATCTGCTGTGCGCTTTTGACTTCTATCGCTTGGACAGCAGTCTGGCTAGGCCTGGGCATGGCCTATACCGCGATATTACCCCTCTGCAGCTGCATGTGGCGGCTAAGAAATGGTTTGATCCTCTGCGCCTGACTGTTGTTATCTCTCAGAACCGTTAAACTCAATTATATAGCTTGAAAGGTTTTTGGTGCTTTAGTAATGCGGCCGTATGTTCCAGGATTAGGCGAACTGCTCTTTGGTCTTAGCCTTAAGAAAAAGAATACGCTGTATCGCAATTTGGGAGTTTCACTAGGCTCTGGGCTGCCCTTGACGCGCGCTTTGGATCTGGCTTCGACCGAGCTGTCTGTAAGCGTTAAGCGCGATATGCAGGAGGCGGTGGCTGAAGGTCTGACTCTATAGCAGATATGGCTGCGCTATCCGGCTTTGTTTAGCGTATTTGAAGCCGCTATGATTAAGGCAGGCGAGATTAGCGGCAATTTGGAGAAAACTGTCAGTACCTTAGCCAGCCGGTTTGAGGCGGAGCATGAACGGGCCAACGCTATGCGCGCCCAGCTGGCCTATCCAATATTGATGATCCACGCGGCTGTTCTTATACCGGCGATGCCGATTATGGTTACCTCCTGTCCGAGCGCATACGTCTTTACTGTATGCATGATTTTGCTGCCCCTTTATCTCGCTTTTTTTCTGCTCCTGGCTCTTTCGCGTATATCGCGCGTCAGCAGCGAATTGGCATACGTGCTGAGCGCGGTAGCAAACTGCGTCCCTGTTTGGCGAGGTGTGCGCCGTCTCGAGGCGCAGGGGCGTTTTTTGGAGTGCCTTGCCCAGCTTATAGAAGCTGGCATGCTGGCGGGACAGAGCTTAGAGATTGCGGCCAGTGCCTGCGGTAACGAAGCGTATGCCCGCAGCTGGAAGCGTTTTTCTGACGATATCAGCAATGGCCTCAAAATATCTCAGGCACTGCAGAATAGCAAAACCTTCAGCGCGCAGGTTTACTCGATGATCGCCGCGGGGGAGGAAAGCGGCAATATCGTATCTATGGCTTCCAAGGCTGCTGATTATTTGCTGGATGAGGCCGTGCAGCAGCGCAAGCGGCTTATGGCTGTAATGCCCGTGGTCTTGCTGCTCCTTATCGGCATAGTTGTTGCCTACCAGGTTATATCTATATTTGGCGGCTATTCCTGCTCCTTGCGCGGTATGATGTAAGCTTCCTGCGAAAGGCGCGAGCACCAAAGGCGCATCGCGGTTTTTACCGAGGCCAAGCGCAGCGGCTTGCACAAAAAGCCCCGGACCTGGTGCGCATAGCACCTGCCGATAAAATGCTCATCATTCCGCGATTGGGGTTCGATTAAAGCCAAAACCGCAGTGCGTTTTTCCCGCTTGGATAGGCGTAGCGCTTCCGCCAGCTGCTCTAGGATCACCTCTGGGCAGGTTAGGTCGGCGATTATAACATCTGCTCCCTTGCAGTCCTGTGCGAAGGCGCTGCGCAGCTGCTGCAGGCTGGTGGCGGCGCAGACCTTATATGGCTCCTGCTGAAGCCGGGAGAATAGCTTTGCTGCGCTTTCTCTGTCGCTGCCGTAATACCATAACGTGTAATCGCCATCCAGAGGGGCATACTGTGCTGTTTCAGACTGCGGTGCGGTACAGTCCGCGCTGATATTCTCTGTGCCTGTGGGCATAGCAGAACCTGGCTGACCGCCATGGGCTTCTGAGGTATCGGAACTCATAAGCTGATCCTTAGTGATTCGTGGGCAGCTGCGATATGATCTGCTTCTGGGGCAGCCGCTATCTGGTTTCTGATGGTGCTGATGCCAGCGGCTATGCGTTTATCGTCCCATTGGGGAGAAAAGTCGCTGAATAAAATGCGCCTAGGATCTGTCAAATCCAGCAAAGCCTTAAAGGTTTGCCCTTCACGATCATTGCCGGGCATATTGGTGATCAGCAGATCGGTACCCTTCATAAAAGCTGCCAGCTCGCCGAGCGTGGGATAGGGCTGCTCCCAATTGATGTGCACGGCGTAAGTGACGGACTTGCCCGGTATATCCAGGCGGTACGCGCTGTGCGGTTGCTGGCGGTGGAGCGGCAGAATACCGATGCGCGCTGCGCCAGCGGCAATGGCTGCGGGCTTTTCGCTGGCTGCGGGCTGAGCTGTAAGGAAGCGGCGCTGGGAGGTAGTTTCGGTAAACTCAAGGGGGAAAAACTCATAGCGCATCTGCGCTGTGAGCAGATCCTCCAGCGTTTCGTCCTTAGCCGGCGGGGCGTAGAAATTTATCTGCTGGCGGCTGTCGTATATGGGAGCAAAGAAGGGCAGGCCCTGAAC
>JAFSXO010000323.1 GCA_017444045.1 bacterium
CCTCTGGAAACGGTGCAGAGGGATCTCGATGAGCTGGCGTATGCTTTGGAGCCGCGTGGCATTAGGCTGCAGCGCATCGCCGGTGCCTGCCGCCTGGTTACGGCAGCCTCATGTGCAGGCTGGGTTGAGCGTTATCTGGACGTTAATAACCGCATCCGGCTCAATCGTCCGCAGCTTGAGGCCCTGGCTATTGTTGCCTACAACCAGCCGGTTACGCGCGCAGTTATCGACACTTACCGCGGCGTGCGCAGCGAGCGCGTGCTGGGGCAGCTTGAGGATCTGCGTCTTATCAGAGAGGTCGCCCGCGCTGATGTTCCCGGCCGCCCCATACTTTACGGCACTACCGAGGAATTTCTGCGTTATTTTGCTTTAAACAGCCTGGACGAGCTGCCTCAGCTTTTTCCGCCGCCTAAGCCGGACGAAGCGGCCCAGCGCGTGCCCGCGGATCCTGCTCCCGAAGCTTCTGGCCGCGAAGCAGACAATTCGGGCTGTGGCAGCGAGGGGGCATCAGGAGCTGCCGGTATGTCGGGCTCGGCATTGGATGTTCCGTCGGAAAGGCTGCAGAAGCTGATCTCCAAGCTGAGGAAAAAGCAGTAGGCTTACCCTTCTGCGCTAGGCAACAGGAACTGTCCGTTGTTTCTCAAACTTATCTCCTAATATCGTCATATTGTAATTGGAGGTTAGAATGAGCGAAAACGTCCAGTATCCTTCTGAGATTCTGACTCCCGCCTGCGTGGAGTTTTTGGCCAACATCAATAGGTTCCATGCGGGGCAGATGTCTTCTGATGATTTTGCTGCTGTGATCGAGGAGCGCCGGAAAGGACTTAAGCTCGCTCTGACACAGTTCTTGCCGAATCTGCCTTTATCCGAGAATCCTCAGGGGGCTGAGCGCCAGCGCGGCAGCATAAAAATTCTTGAGGCCGCTCTTAAGGATATTGAGACGGCCATTCCCCAGATGCTAGATTTTGCCGACGATCCGCAGGAGGAAAAATACCGCGAGCTTATGGAGCGCATAGGCCGTATATGGACCTGCGAGCGGGTGGCCATAGAGCAGTACCATCAGGCTTTTGTTCCCGACGGCCCTACCGATATGCCTCTGGTGAATTCGGTGTACCACGCGCAGAAGGCCTATTACCGCCATGAGATCCCTGAAGCATCCTATATTAAGGTAATAGATAAGGTTCTGGACAACCTGCACAATTCTTACAAAGAGATTGACGAGCGCACCAGCTACGATCCCGAGGCTAAGTCTGAGCTGCTGCACACCTATTCGCAGTTCGCTAAGGCTTTGGAGACTGTTAAGGCTTCTGTAGCCGAGGGCGAGGACTATGCCAATGGGCTTATGCAGGATGTGGTCGAATCGGCCAAGCTCATGAGCGAGGCGCTGACAAGGTACACCTTCCATGCCAATACCGGCGGGCCGACCCGCATGCTTCAGGCCAACCTGATGATCAATATGGCTACCGCCTGGCAGCAGGGGCGCCTCGAGGCCAGCGTATTCCTGCGGGCTCTGGATATATTTGCCGAGAATTTGGATCGCAACTGGAGACAGATTCAGGCTATAACCAGTCTTCCCAACGATCGCGAGGAGCAGATCGCTGAATACATGGATATTCTCAGGGCTGCGTATGAGGAGCAGTTCCGGGCGGTTGAGCTGTTCCGCCAGGGTGTGGGCGGCGACGAGGAGGCTCTTAAGCAGGCTTATGATGTCATGGCTTCCGGAGCTGAAAAGGCTGCCGAAGGCCGCGATGCGCTCGTGGCTATGGGCGAGAACGTCGGCAAGGTGCCCTGCATGCACTGCGGCACGTTTAATGCCGCGGGAAGCCGCAAATGCAGCAACTGCGGCTCTCGCCTGCTGGCTTCCGATGCCTTGGACATGAATATGTCTTCGACCATATCTTTTCAGGAAGAGGGCGGACAGGCCCGTATGGACGGCGGCGAGCTGATAGTTACGCCTCAGCTTAGCCAGCTGTTCGGAGCAGTCGATGCCGTTACTGAGGGACGCATCTCCAAGGAGGCGTTTGCCGAAGCGATCGACACTTACCGCAGCTTTATGGCCAGAACCTACCATGTCGATGAGATCGTCGATCGTCTGATGCAGGAAGCGCCCGACACCAATGGCGATCTGCCTCAGATTGCCGAAGAGGTTGGGGGAGATCTGCAGGCGTCGGTTCAGGCTGTCAATGATGGCCTGGACACCCTGGACCGCTATGTGGGCGAAACCAATTCGCGCTATATCCTCGACGGGCTTCTGCCGATACGTGACGGTATGATCAAACTTCAGGGCACTATGGCCAGACTGAAAACGATACTGGAGGGCAGCAGCCGTACCGAAGGCGACGGCGAGGTGCCGTCTGCTATGAGCGACATGCTGTTTGACGGCGGAGACGATATGAGCGTTGGATTTGTCGGATAGCTGAGACGAGGACGGCCCGCGCCGCTTAATGCCAGCAGCCTGCTGTCTGCTGGCATTTGCGTTCTTATGCAATACGGTGCCATTCTGTATTGCTGATGCGTTAGATAAAGTGTAGGATTGGAAAAGTGAGCACAGAGAATAACCATGAGACAGAGTGTCCGGCAGAGCTGCCGGAGCTGAGATTGGGCCAGTTTCTCAAGCTTGCCAACCTCGTGGGCAGCGGGGGGCAGGCCAAGATAGTCATTCAGCAGGGTCTGGTGGCCGTTAATGGCCAAACAGAAACACGCCGTGGGCGCCATCTGCATAGGGGTGATACCGTGACCTACCAGGGGCGGACCATAAGCGTAGATCAGGTGCTGCAGGCGTAAGGAGCAGAGCTGCCCATGACCTTTCCTCTGTTGGGACGCCACAATGATCGGCTGAAGCTTTTGCGCTCTTTGGCTAAAGGTTCGGGGCGGGAAGCGTCTGGATGCTTCGCCGCTGAAGGGCTGCGCGTTATTCGGGAGCTGCTTAGCTCGCCGCTTCGTGTGCGTCTGCTGCTTTGCGAGGCGCAGGCTGGCGGCGAAGAGCTGGAACTGGCGCATTTAGCCGTCCGGCGCGGGGCAGAGGTTTTCTTTGCCGATAGCCAGCTTTTGGAGCAGCTGTCCTCTGCCAAAACCTCTCAGGGTCTGCTTGCTGTCGCGGAAATTCCCAAATACACCTGGGACGAAGTGCTTTCCTGTCCGCGCGTTTTAGTCCTGGAGGGCATACAGGATCCGGGCAATGTAGGCACCTTGCTGCGGAGCGGCAGGGCGTTTGGCTTTGGGGGAGCGCTGTGCCTGGGAGGGGCCGACCCATTTAACGCCAGAGCGGTGCGCTCATCGGCTGGCGCTGCCTTTGTTATGCCGCTAATGCGCCTGTCTGAGCCTGCAGATATCGAGGCCTGCTTTGGGCGGATGCGCTCTGCAGGCTTGGCTCTGGTAACGGCGGCAGCGCACGGAGGGACGCCGCTTACGCAGGCGGTTTTCCCCGGGCGTGCGGCCCTGCTCCTTGGGGCGGAGGTTCGGGGGGTATCGAGAATGGCCAGCTCAGTGGCGTCTTTGGAAGTTACCATCCCCTTGCAGGGCAGCTGCGAATCTCTGAACGTTGCCGTGGCAGGCTCTCTGCTTATGTATGAGATGGGCCGGACGCCGCGCAGCGAAGCCGTATAGACGCTGAAGCTGGTAGCTAGATTATGAAAGAGTAAGGTCAGTTGTTTGTGAATAGTCTGCGCTTTAAGGGAATGCAGCTCTGTATGGGGCGGTGCCTGCTGCCCTGTGTGCTGGCGGCGGTGCTGTGCTTTATGGTTATGTGCGGCAGCGCCTCTGCCGCTGGGGGCACAGAAAACCAGGCGGAGATTACGGCCGACACCATCGATTATGATGAGAGCCGGGGCGAGGTGCGTCTGCTGGGCAATGTATGCATACGCTACGAAGACGCTGTGCTGACCGCTTCTTATGCCCGCTATCTCACCAAGCAGCAGGAGGCGGTGTTTCAGGGCCAGGTAAAGCTGGAACATGGCTCTACGGTTTTAACCGGCCGGCATATGACGGCCTGGTTTGCCAAGGGGCGGGTGCAGATGCAGGGGCAGGCTTTGATAACAGACCAGCGTCCGGACAGCAGCGGAGTGCCTCATGAGACCAGGCTGTCCGCCGATTCCATAACCTACGACTGGCCAGAGCAGCTTGCGCAGGCAAACGGGAATGTGGCCTTGGACAGAGAAGGACGCCGGGCTTATGCCGCTTCTGCTGAATATGATATCAGAAAGCGCAGGGCTGTAATGAAGGGCAGTGTGCGCTTTGAGCAGAACCGAAATGAATGGCTGATGAGCGAAAGCATAGTTATCGATCTGGCGGCTAAAAAGGCAGAGGCTCAGGGGCGGGTGTCGGGCCGCTTTGTAATAGAGGGCAGTGCCCGTAAAAAGGA
>JAFSXO010000324.1 GCA_017444045.1 bacterium
ACCTGCCGGAGACCTGTTGGTCGTAGTCCGCGTGAATGCCGTGGGAAGCGGCTTTGAGCGCGACGGCGACGATCTTATTGCCTGGCGTAAGCTGACCTTTACTCAGGCCGCCTTGGGCGCCGATGTGGAAATGGACATAATAGACGGCACCAAGGAAAAGCTTAAAATTCCCGCGGGTACGCAAACTGGCACCAAGTTTAGGCTTAAAGGCAAGGGCATGCCAAAATTGGGGCGCAAGGGCTCCGGCGACCTTTATGTTTTTGTGGCGGTGATGGTGCCCACCAAGCTAAACAGCAAACAGAAGGAGCTTCTCAAAGAATTTGCTGAGGCTGGATCTCAGGAAGCTGAAGAAAAAGGCGGTGGCTGGTTTGACAAACTCAAAAATGCCCTTTTTGGAAGGTAGCACAGAAAGCCTCAAATGGCTAGAAATAGCGGTAACGGCATCGCCTAGCCAAGAGGAGGAGCTTTACGATCTTCTTTCTGAGCGCCGTCTGGGTGGCTGGATAGTCGAGGCAGATGAGCCTAAGCTCGTTCTGGTCTTTTATCTGTCCTGTGAATCTGGCTGGGAGATCCGCTTGGGCTCGCTGAAGGATGCTTTGCGGCGTATGTCGGCCGAGGTCGAGATACGCCGCTCGGTTACCGATGACGACTGGGCCAATTGCTGGAAGCAGTATTATCATGTGCGCCATTTGGGGCAGACTCTGGTCATACGTCCTTCCTGGGAGGAGTACCAGGCGAAAGACGGCGAGCATGTGATTACCCTAGATCCCGGTATGGCTTTCGGTACGGGGCTTCATCCCAGCACCTCCAACTGTCTGGTGCTGGCCGAGGATTTTTTGTTAAATAATCAGGCTGGCAGTGTGCTCGATGTGGGCACTGGCTCGGGAATTATTGCCATTGAGGCAGCTCTTTTAGGAGCCGAGAGCGTACTGGCCAGCGATATAGATCCGGTCGCGGTCCACGTGGCCAAGGATAATGTCGCAATCAATGGCCAGGAAGAGCGCGTTCGCGTAATCGAATATGACGGTGTCCCCGAAGGCGAATACGATTTAGTCGTCGCTAATATTGTGGCGGCTGTCCATTTGGTGCAGGCTGCGGATTATGCGCGGGCGGTAAAGGCAGGGGGCTGTCTGATAGTCAGCGGCATTATAGATTTTCGCCGCGATGAGGTGGTGCAGGCGCTTCAGGAGCAGGGCTTTGCGATCGATCGGGAGACTCTGGACGACGAATGGGTTAGCTTACGGATGCTGAAGCGATGAGGCTTACGCGGATATATGTTCCCAGCGGACTGCCGTCGGATGGGGAGTTTGCGCTGCCGCAGCAGGAAGCTGTGCATCTGCGGAGGGTGCTGCGCTTGGAGGCAGGGCAGGAATTTGTCGCCTTTGATGGCAGCGGAGCTGAGGTTCGGGCGCGGCTGCGCTTTGACAGGAATGGGCGCGGGGCCTGGGGTGAGATATGTGCGCGCAGCTTTCCTTTGGTGGAGATGACGCGGCGCCTGGTTCTGTATCTCGCCGTTGTTAAGGGCGAGCGCTTCGATTGGGCTGTAGAAAAAGCCACGGAATTGGGCGTGTTTCAGATCGTTCCGCTGCTGACCAAGTACACTTCGGTTAATCCGTCGGGGCGGGAGCGCCGGGAACGCTGGCAGCGCCTGGCCGAAAGCGCGGCGGCGCAGTCTGGCAGGGTTGCCGTTCCGGAGGTGCTGCCTCCGCTGGAGTTCGGCGACGCTGTCCGCTCGGCTCCGGGAGAGAGGATTATTTTTGTGCCCGATGCTTCAGGGCATTTGCCAGATGCTCAGGAGGCGGGGGAGACCTGGTCGCTGTTTGTCGGTCCAGAGGGCGGATTCGCGGATGAGGAGCGGCTGATGGCTGGCGAGGCTGGCTTCCGTGAGGTCGGCTTGGGCCGGCGAATTTTGCGGGTGGAGACCGCGGCTCTGGCGGCTCTTTGTCTGTGCGGTGCCCTTGGGTAGGTGTGCGCTTGCGCAGCGTTGTATGAATGCATTATAAAGAAAATAAATACCGCATTTGCTCTTGACACAATCTGGGCTTATTCGTATAATATTTGCGTTCCGAGGGCGGGTAGCTCAGTTGGTAGAGCATCTGCGTCACATGCAGGGGGTCTCAGGTTCGAGTCCTGTTCCGCCCACCAAAAATTGAAGATTTGCTTATGTGGGGGCGTGGCCTAGTGGTTTAGGGCGCTGGCCTGTCACGCCGGAGGTCGCGGGTTCAAATCCCGTCGCTCCCGCCAAGCATTCGCCGAGGTAGCTCAGTTGGTAGAGCATGCGACTGAAAATTGCAGGGTCACCAGT
>JAFSXO010000325.1 GCA_017444045.1 bacterium
CGAAATTGGCGGTCCCATTCCCACCCCGGTAGAAGATCTGCGCACCATGACAAAGCTCAGCCAGAGCTTTGCGCGCGAGACGGCACTGCAGGCCCTGGGCACGCTGGCCACTCCCGAAGCTCTGTCGCTGCTGGTCAGCCAGTTCAACGCGCAGCAGCACTCGGTTCGCCGTCTGGCCAAAGCTCAGCTTCTGCGCCACAGCGAACAGGTTCTTCCTCTGCTAAGCGTCTATCTGCACCACAGATCTCCATACGCGGTAGAGATAACCATCGAAACCCTAGGAGCTATCGGCCATCCCGAGGCACGCCGCATCCTCATGGGATCGCTGTGCGAAATGGTACAGAAGCTATGGGAAGCCCGACTGTGCCTCTATGTGCTGCAGACAGAATATGGGGCAATCACCACCAAGACGAAACGGCTAAGCCATCTTTTAAACGACACTCCCAAGGAATCAGCCTCCGCTAATACGCCAGACAGCCAGGAACACAGAAAGCTGCAGATGCTGGCCGTAGCCTTAGAGGATTACCAGCGCACTCTGCTGGATCATATCTGGAAGATTTTAAGCTACACCGCCAACCCAGACACTGTGCATAGCCTAGTCCGCGAGCTGCGGCATTACGCCAGCCCTTTATATGGCCAAGCCCTAGAGATCCTGGCTAATTTAGAGGATCACGAAGCTACGCGCCTGCTGGTGCTGTACTGCGAACAGGCGCCGCTGGAGAGCAAGCTGCCCTCTCTGCCCTCGCACATTCAGCCACCTCAGACTATCACCGATATCGATAACTGGGCTAAACAGACCAACTCGACCTGGCTTTGCACTGCTGCAGATTATAATCAGACCACTAAGGAAAGCATTATGGATCGCCTGTTAATTCTACGCCAAATTTCACTATTTAAGGAGATGAGCCTGGGCCAACTGAACGCTATCGATAAGCTTTTAAGCGAAGCCCAGTATCTGCATGGAGAGTTAATTATTCGCGAAGGCGAAGTGGGGACTATGCTGTTCCTACTCATAAAAGGCAAGGTAGACGTCATCAAAAACTACGGAACCCCCGAGGAGAAGCGGCTGACCACTCTGGAGGCTATCAGCTATTTCGGCGAGATGGCTATCTTAGACGACGAGCCGCGCAGCGCCACCATTGCCGCCAATGGCCAGGTTACCGTGCTTTGCCTTGACGGAGAGGCCTTCAAGGAGCTGCTCCGCGACATGCCTGACATTACCTTTGAGGTTCTGAAATCGCTGACTCAGCGCATACGCAAAATTGAGCAGCGATAAGCAATAAAAGATAAGATAATAAGCATAACCAACGCCACGAATCTTTAAGCCAATGCCATCAGAGTTTAAGCCAATGCCATCAGAGGCACCGGATAGGAGACTATTGCTGCTGGGCTGATTCTGCCTGATATATAATTACCCCCTGGCTGCCCTCTACCCGCAGAACCTGGTCTAATGAGGGCACGGCCCAGAACACTTTAGTGCTTCCGCCCTCGGCGATAAACTCTATTTTGCATATATCTCCGCCAGCATCGCTTATATCGCGCACCTGATAATTGCCCTTAGCGGAAAGCTCAGTTTTAAATAAAGGCAGATACTCTACGAACTGCTCGAGCATACGGGCATTACCGTTTATGACTGAGCTGCACAGATCGTATTTGCCAGAAAAGGCAGCGAGCAGCGCATCTCCAGTCTTGATGGTTATGCGCTTTCTATACTTAGTAAACTGCAGCGAGCAGCCACTGTTCTTGTCCTCCCAAAGGCCATGCTGCTCATCGTCGAGTATAAAAACACCGGTCAGACGGTAATAATTGCCGGGCGCAGAATCAGTGTCCGCCTCCTGTACCGACAGATCGAAAAGCACACAGCCCTCGTCCAGCGGCTTTACCATCAGCAAGCCTCGGCCATTTGCGTCCTCGCCCACCCTGCTATAGCTGCCCAAGCTTTGCGACCACACCTCGGATGCACAGACGGGCAGCGAGCTCCCACACAGAAGCGCTGCTATAGCAAACAGACACATCACATATCGAGCAACGCACATTGTTACGACCATCCTATATTACTGATACTAACCGTTTAGCAGATACGGGCTAGCCTGGACCAGCCAATATCGCCCTAAAGAATACGCCTTCCACAACCCTGAAGGATTATAGAAGGCGCATTCCCTATGCACCAATTGCCACACCAATGGCAGCCATCTGATCCTGTCTAATTCTAACCACCGGTACGCTCTTCGCCTTCCTGGATAGGATTATCATAGCCGCCGTGCAAGGGCGAATATCCAGGATAATCCGGCAGCAGATCCAGATCTGTATGATAACTTCCTTTACAGGTAAGTGTAAACACATTGGGATGCTCAGAATGCTGATAGCCTTCAACATAGCTGGAGATATCGCCGCACGCTTTGCAGCTGGGGAGCCGTTTGATATAAGGACGATCACCCTGTGTTAGCTTAGTCAGACTGTCGGGATAGTTCCCATGGTCTGTAGCGTAGCCTTCAAGCGCTGCCGCAATATTGCGCAAATTCTGCTTACAAGAAGAGAGCTTACTCAAGCTTCTGCTTCTCGCGTAGCTTGGAAAAACAAGACTTGCCAGCAAACCGATAATGGCCATGGTGATTAACAGTTCGAGTAGCGTAAACCCTAATGCTCCGCGCCTTCCGCCAACCATTATTCACCCTCCTTGCAACAATTTTGTCGCTTTTTTGCAATTAAATTATAACATTTATGAAGCTCTACAACTTCACAAATTTGCCCTTTCGAGAATAGACATATTACTCCTACCAATTATACAATGATAATAAAATTATTATTAAAATAATTAATAGCTTTCGCAGAATAGACTAGAAGAGGCCATGCCGAGCCTCGGCAAAGGTACAGAACAAACCAAACAGAATCAAAGGCTATGCCGGCAGCTTAGCGTAAGCTAGCCCTGAATAGCCTGCACGCATTATTGCAGCTAAGCCGATTTAGTTCCGATGCGCCAAATTCTTTTTACAATCGCCATAGCTTTGCTCGTCGCTCTGATGGTACTGGGCACACTGCTCCCCCAGGGGCAGCCAATCGCCCACTATCAGGCATTTGTACCTACACTGGCGCCCATCATCGCCTCGCTAAGGCTCAATGACGTATACAGCTCGCCGCTGTTCCTATGCCTGCTGGGCCTGCTCGCACTGCTGTTTTCAGAACGGGCCGTACATGCAATATGGCAGTACCGGTGCAGCTCAGAAGCCTTTTCTAACCCATACGCCTCCTCTCTGTCACAAATGGGATGCGCTCTAATAGCCTCTGCCCTTCTCATCTCCCATTGCGCCTGGAGCTTCGCGGGCATACTGCGCCTTAAAGAGGGCCAAAGCACCGCCATTCCTGAGCAGCCTGAGGTGTCCATAGCCCTAAAGGCTCTGGAGATCGGCACCGACAGTCTCCACCGCCCTCAGCAGTACACTTCCCGGCTGCTTATCACCGATCATCAGGGGAAAAAGACCGAGCTTGCCACTTCTGTAAGCCATCCAGCCCGTCACAGCGGTATTTATTTTTACCAGTCGGGAGCAGGCGTATCCAGCTATGAGCTGGTATACAGAGACTCTAAAGTGCCAAGCCGCACCGAAGTCCCCCTGCAGCCGCGTACACAGGCTGCGGTACTGGCATTCCCGGGCGATCCCCAGCACCGTTTTTTAGTGCACCGCTTCTATCCCCACGCCCGCTGGGAAAACGGCAGAATAGCCGAGCACAGCAGTATCCCAGGGCAGGGCGCAGCCTTTATTATAGAACTGAGCATAAAGCCGTCTGGCCATGAAAAACAGCCGGAGCACCAAATTATCGGCTACCGCCCCTTGGGGTGGATTACCGCCAGGACCTCTGCGACCACCTCGTCCGGAGCTGCCATCACCCTGGGCAGGCTCAATACATACAGCGCTATCCGCTATAAGCGCGACATGGGCTATCCCTGTCTTATCCTTGGCTGTATACTGCTTATAAGCGGATGGTGCTGGCAGTATTGCGGCGCGTATAAAGCTTATTTCAGCAAATGGAAACAGTAACTCTCCATATAGCCATATTTCTGTATCTAGCCAGCCTCACGGCCTCACTGGCTCTTTGGCTAAGCCAGGCGCCGCGCCTGGAACAGATCAGCCGCTCGGCCTTCTGTGCCGGCGCTATCGTGCATACTGCCAATCTGCTTATCCGCACATATTACGCCGGCAGACTGCCTTACACCAACCTTTACGAGTCCCTGCTGATCTTTGCCTGGGGCATAGCGGCTATTAGCCTATATATCATCATAAAAAGGGGCATGACCGCCCTAGCAACAGTCACTCTGCCCACCATAGCCGCTGCCCTAGTTTACGCCAGCCAGATGGACAGCGCTATAAATCCCCTGCCCCCCGCTCTGCACTCGGGATGGCTTTTTGTACACGTTACTTTAGCGATAGTATCCTACGGGGCTTTTGCCGTATCTGGCGGCTTAGGGCTGCTCTATCTGATAGCGAAACGCGCCGAGCAGCGCCAGCATTCGTATCCTGCCTTCCTGCCCGCCTTAGACACCATAGACAGCATGATCTTCGCCACGGTGCTGCTGGCATTTCCATGCCTGCTATTAGTTATCGTTACCGGCTCTATTTGGGCACAGCAGGCCTGGGGATCATATTGGTCATGGGATCCCAAAGAGACCTGGGCGCTGATTACCGCGATAGTATACGCTGTTTTTATACACAGCCGCCTGCGCTGGCACTGGCAGGGCTCTCGCAGCGCCTGGTTTGCCATAGTCGGCTTCATAACTGTCCTATTTTGCTATTTAGGGGTCAATCTGCTGATGAGCGGTCTGCACTCTTACGC
>JAFSXO010000326.1 GCA_017444045.1 bacterium
CGTTCTAAGACCCCATCAATGCGATCCCTGACCAAGGCTCTAGCCTCGTCTTTGCTGATGCCGTCCTTTTCGGCGATGATATCGTAGAGGGTTTCCTTGCCATCCAAGACACGCTTGCAGCCATTGGAACGGTTCATGACATCTTCGATATAAGCCAGGTAATCGGATTTAACCCCATCTACCTTAGCCAATTCGGGAGATACGCCTTCGCTGTACTTGCCGTATACCTCGCCGGCCCAGCTCTTATCGCCCATCTTAGTACCGACAGCATCTAGCTGATACTTTACAGGATCCTTTTCGGAAGCACCGCCCTGCTGGCGCAGCTTAGCCAATTCGGCCATGCCCTCGCCCAACTCGGTCTTCCAGGCATCGCCAGCCTCTGCGCCTTCGTCAGCCTTAGCCGCGCCGAAGCCCATCAGTCCCTGGCCATCCTTTCCGAAGCCGTTGGCTTCGCATACGGCCAGCGCCATACCATAGTCAATATTATTCTCGTCACAGGCCTTGATCAGCTCGCTGCCAAAGCCCTCGGGGACCTCGAAGCCTTTTGAAGCGGCATAGGCATCAACAGCGCCGGCTATCGCTTCCGGAGAAGCTCCAGCAAAGCTTAGGTCATCGTCAAGAACGCTATCGCCAGCGGCATTAGTATTTCCCTTAATACCGGTGTTACTGCCAGCGGATGACGTACCCTTAGCGCCACTATTTCCCGACGCCCCGCGCGATCCAGAAGCGCCAGAAGCTCCCGAAGCCCCGCGCGAGCCGCCTCCTCCAGAGCCGCTAGCGCCTTGTGCCCCACCGCCAGAGCCGCCGCTAGAGCCACCATTAGAGCCGCCGCTCGCGGGCGCATTATTATTCGCAGCAGCAACCTGGTTCTGGGCATTGTCGACTGCCGCTTGTGCTGCAGCAGCATTGTTGTCAGCGGCCTCGGCCGCAGCAGTACTGCTTTCAGCGCTGCCAGCATCGGCATCGGCCTGCGCCTGGGCCTGCTCAGCATGAGTCTGCGCCTGCTGAGCCTGGTTCTCCAAATCTGCAGCGTTAGCTTCGGCGGAATCGGCCTCTGTATGAGCCTGCTCGGCCGCCGCCTGGGCAGCCTCCAAATCTGCTTCAGCAGCAGCTACAGCTGCTTGGTCGGGCACTTCATTGCCCTCTTCATCGGTTACCGTAGCCGCCTGGGCAGCAGCCAGGGCCTGCTCTGCCGAAGCCACATCAGCATCGGCCTGAGCGGCATCCTGAGCCTTGCGATCTGCTTCCTGCCTAGCCGCTTCTGCTTTCTCTTCCAAGGTCCCCGCTGTCTGCTGAGCCTGATCGGCAGCCTCCTGAGACTTAGCCGCCGTATCAGCGGCATCGGCCTGAGCCGCAGCGGCATCCGCAGCCTCGGCCGCAGCGTTATTGTAATTAGCCTGTGCCGCGTCTAATTTTTCCTGAGCAGCCTGCTGCTTGGAGCTCTGCTGCTCAGCCAGCTGCTTAGAAGTGGATTCTACCGAAGCGCGCGTACTGTTAATATTCTCATTGAGGCCTTTCAGATCGCCATTGACCGCATTCAGACGGCCATTTACGTTGGCCAGCTCCCCTTCTAGCTCGGCTATCCTTTCCTTATCGCCAGACTGCTTGGCGGCCTTTAACTCATCCTCGATGCGGTTCTTTTCAGCCTCGAGCTCTTCTTTCTCCTGAAGCTTCTTCTGCTGCTCTTCCTCAAGCTCGCTTAATTCATCTTTAAGATCGCCGAGCTTCTCCTCTGTAACCACTTCATTGCCTTCAAGCTCACTCTCAGCGCGAATATCTTCAATTTCTTCCTGAGCAGCATCTGCCTTAGCCTGCGCCGCAGCAGCGTCAGCATTGGCCGACAGCAATTCTTCGCCGTCTAAATCCGCTCTTTCCTGGGCAGCGTTAGCTTCCTCATTGGCCTCAGCCAATTCACTCTCGGCTAAGCACTCCTCATTTTCAGCGAAATTATTTGCTTCGCCGGCGGCTTCATCAGCCTCTTTGCCGTCATTTACTTCACCAGCCTGGCCGTTCTCTTCAGCCTCTGCAGCTTCGCCATACTCTTCAGCCTCATAAGCGAACTCTTCTCCGTATTCGCCATCAACAGCATAGCCATTTGCGGCAAGCTCTTCTTCAGAACAGCCAAAGACAGAGATGTAAAGACTGTCAGACTGCTCTGGCAGATTGTGCTCCGCAGCCGAATTGCCAGCATACACATATCCGTCAGTTCCTTTAAGCGCAGACAAGCCATTAGCCTGATTTAAGCCTAAAAATCCCAACATGCCCGCAATTTTATCCATAAAAGCCCCCTCCATAGCGTAACAGTTATATAGCGCATATGGCTCCAGCCACCCAGCACAGAATAGCAAATAAAACTATTGCCGTTGCTTAAAATTCAGCTTACATTCTGCCAAAACAACAAACACCTTTTGTGTTTTGTCAATTAACAAACATAATATCACGACTTAGCCAACAATTGTAAACCCAATATTATCAACACATCAGCCTGCTAGCTACCAATGCCAGTAACTAACCTACAATGTGCTAGCAGCAGGGCTTACAGCAGCGGGAGCCGAGATAAGAGAGCATATCGGGATTATCGTATAAACGCCACATAAGTCCCACAAACACGCGCTGATAAAAACGGCACATTGGCGACTCGTGCATATAATCGCCGTAATATGCCAGGGTTTTCGAGGTGCAGCCCCCAAAGCAAAAACGGCGCAGCTCGCAGCGGCGACACCGAGGAATGCTGTCAACGGTGCGCTTCTGCAAATCCAAAAGCAAGGGATTGCTTTCCACCATATCCTTCAGATTAAACCCCTCGTCAAATACGCTTCCCAAGCGCAGCATACCGGTACTGGCCATTTCCTCGCAGGCGTGCACTCCGCCGTCGATGGCAAAGCCCAAAATCGAATTGCCCACACCGCACGGGGAGCGATAGCACATAAAGGGGCGCTGCTTGCTAATCAAATTATTCAGCTGGTTGTCAACGTCGGAAATATCCAGCTTTTCATGATGCTCACGGCACCAGGCCAAGGCTCTGTCGATCATCTGCAGCCAGTAATCCGCAAAGGCCTCGGCCCGCGTAGCCGGAAAGTCCAGCATGCGCACCGATCTGCCTATAAACGAGGAATAGTTAAGTCTAAAGGAGCGCGCCTTTAGTTCATTGACAAAATAATCAAAGCATTTCAGATAATCGGCAGGCTCGTGAACCACGCCAAGCAGCCCTACCCTTATGCCGGCTTCCCGGGCTGCCAGATAATTCTTCACCACCAGCGCATGGGTTCCGCGGTCAGCTCCATCACGTCCAGAGCCAGCAAACACGCGGTTGGCATCGTGCACCTCGGCAGGCCCATCCATACTGACTCCGACATGAATATTTTCATCTTTTAAAATCTGAACCTTATCAGCGGTTAGCAAAGAGCCATTAGTCTGAAAAATAAAGGACAGCTCCTTGCCTAGCCCTTCTTTCTCATTTAGCTCCCGGGCAAAGCGCACCGCGTGCAGCATCTGCTCCCAGGCCATCAGCGGCTCGCCGCCGTGAAAATCAAACCTCAGGCATTTAGGAGGCAGCTCGCGCATACATTTGGCAAGGATCAGCTCCATGGTAGGCACGGGCATGCGCCCATTGCTGGGCACCGAATCCGCCATGCAGTATTTGCAGGCGAAATTGCAGGCTTCGGTAAGATGCAGGCACAAAAAAGTTGGATATCTGCGGCCGTATTGCCACATGGCATCGGTATTATAATAACCGCGTCCATTCCATTTGATCAGCCCAACGCGATACAGACGCCCCATCAGAGCCTCGCGCTCCTTTGCGCCAAGAGGATGCTGTTTTGTCTGAAGCTCCAGCCAATTGCCGCCCCGCCCCATAGCGTGCCAGAATTCAGCCTCTAATCCGTCAAGAACCAGCCAGCCAGCTGCCCTGGGAGCGATGAGCAAAAGCTGCTTTCCCCGCCGTTTAATACTGACGTCATTTTCTTTGGTTATCAGGGTCGAAGCGGTGAGATTGCTGGCCACAAAACTGTCCATCTCACGATCATCCATACTCGCATCCTCTACAATACATTACACAATCGCGATAATTATAGTAAATACTTC
>JAFSXO010000327.1 GCA_017444045.1 bacterium
AATTATGCAGCTTATTATTGGTTCGCTTTGCCTGCTGTCTTTGCCTATGTCAGATGGCTATTAATATAGAGCGCTATGATTTGATTATTCCCACCAGCCTTGGCCGCTTCTTCTGTCGCAGTCGCGACATCTCCCCCTGCCATCCTTTAACTTAGAGTGCATAGGTCTGGCCTTCGCTGTGGTCTGTGAAGCAAAAGAATAACCCTGCGGCCAAATTAGGGCGCAGGGTTATTCTTTTGCGAAATATCTCAAAAAGCGATTTTTGCCTTATTCATTTATGGATATTAGTCTGCCGCTGGCAATAAAGCTCTCGATGGTATTGATGGTGAAGGAAAAGGGTAGGTTTTGCTGGCTATCGTTTATATCTTGCACACTGTCTAACTGCGATGTGCCGCTAACAAAGGCGGTGCTGTCATCAATAGTGAGAACACCATTGCTGTTCATGGTAGCTTTTAATCCGTTGCCGGCATCTACTCTGCCCTGGCTCTCTTTGGGCTGCTCTGCCTGAGCGCTGGCAACTGAATTATTCTTAGAGTCAGGAATGGCGCTAGGAGCTGAACAGGCATTGGAATTCGTGAAGGGGACACTGCTGGCGTCGCTGCTGCTGCCAAGGCTGACCATATCCTGCTGCTCAGGCAGGGTGCAGTTCGTCTCAGAATGCGCTGACTGAATATGGCTCGTACAGATGTGAGGCCCGTGCACATTCCCCAAATTGTTGAGATTTCCAATAGTATTCATATTAAGCTTCCTAACTTAGCTTTATTTGCAGAATGATTATCTGCTCATTTAGTGTAAAAGCGCAAATATCATGCATCTATACATGTTTGTATGTAATATTGGTGTACATACATGTATGATTAAAAATATAAAAAACTGTGTTCGAAATGTGATATACTATGAACACAGCCCTCATGCTCAATTTTGAGCTTGCGCTCAGTTTGGGCGACCAAAAATATGATATATTATATGTACTATTCGAGAGATTGTTGCTAACAAAGTGTTAATTAATACATTGGTTTTGGAATATAAGCATACGTACATCATTGTTGGCTAAATATTGCAGTGTCAGTTTTTGCGCTTGGCAGGAAGGCAACAATTTGCCGAGATAGAAGGTTTACATTTATATTTTAACCAATGGAGGCGCAGCAATGGCTGGCATATTTGGAAAAATCGGAAACTCGATCAAGGGCATAGGCGAAAGCGTGGCCAAAGGCCGTGAGGCCGCGGTAATGGGAGCCGAAAAGCGACTGCGCATAGAAAGGCTAAAAATCAATATCCGCGAGCTGCGCGAAGAAAAAGAGAAAATGATGCATCAGCTTGCCTTAAAAATTTACGATCGTTATATAAGCGGAAATCTTCAGGATACTGAGCTGCTGGCCGCGTGCCAAGCAATTAAGATGCTTCAGATGCAGATTGATGAGCGTTGGACCGAGGTTAACTCAATAACTGGGGACGGACAATGATGGATCCTCAGCCCTTGCCCTTGCGGGTTATGCTAGCAACCGCGAATCCTCGCAAGGTCGCCGAGATCCTTCAGATTTGGAAGGATTATCCGCTGCAGGCCGAGCCTTTTTCTGCATTGGGCGATTGGCCAGACGCACCCGAAACGGGAACAACCTATCTCGAGAACGCCCTGCAAAAAGCGAAGTATTACTACGATATCGCCAAGCGTCCGTGTGTCGCCGATGATTCTGGAATAGAGGTAGCCGCGCTGGACTGGGGACCGGGAGTTTATACCAAGCGCTTCACTCCGCCCGGCATGGCGCAGGCCCAGCGCCTGCAGTATATGCTTCGCCATTTGCGCGACTGCAGCACGCCTGAGCAGAGGCGGGCGCGCTTCCGCTGCGCTGCTGTAGCTTACGGCTTTACCGACGAGCCGCTGACGGCCGAAGGCGTTCTTGAGGGCTACATCGCTTTTGAGCCGGTAGGCGAGGGCGGCTTTGGCTACGATCCTATCTTTTGCCTAAATGGCCAGAGTCAGACTCTCGCTGAGGTTGTTGGGGATTATAAAAACAGCGTCAGCCACAGAGGCCAGGCTATGCGCTCCCTGGCTGAGAAGCTGTTGGCTACTGTGCCGCATCTATAGCTTTAGTATCAGCCAAGCGCACTACCAAGCGCACAGGGTAATTAGAAGCTCCCTCTGGCATGGTGTATATCACTAAATCCTCATCGCTGTGCGGCGGCACGGTCAGCACTGCCAAACGCTGAAGCTTGAAAGCGTCAAGCTCATCGCGGCATTCCCATTGCTCATATTCGCCGCGTCGCAGTACCATAAAGGTGCCCGTAGCCTTGCCGCCGCGTGGGTTGAGCGCGAATTCCAGGCATTTGGCTTTATCGCTGCTGTTGCGCAGGCGCAGATCCCAGCGGTAAAGCACGCCGTAATCGCCCTTCAGGGCAGGGCCGCTAAAAGCGCTGGGCTGGCGGGTGGCTCCGATTGCCCAGAAAGCCTGGTCCTTTTCATTCTGCCAGGAGCTAATATCGAGCTGGCTTATGCGCCGGCGCTCAGTCTCGGGATATATTCCGCGGGCATGCACGTCCTGCCGGTTAAACAGCAGATTGCCGTAGAAGGGGCCTTCGGGGGAGGAGCAGCTGTACAGGCAGTATTCGGTGTCCTGCCCGGCGAGCAGACACCACTGAACAGTTCCGCTGGCCACTATATCGCACGGAAGCTTCTGCGTCCACACCGTGGCTGTTTCGCCAGGAGGCACTTCAAGCAGATGGCCTCGCCCAGAGAGCAGATTGCCCATAAACTCTAGATTGTTGTCGTGGCCAGCCTGAAAATAATTTTCTTCTGTTCCCAGGCCGGCGCCTCCGACAGCGCTAACTACCGCGTTGCGGCTGCCGCGGTTGCGCAGGCGCAAAACTAAGTAAAGCGGCTCTTGGCGTCCTCCCTGATGGTAAAACTGCCAGCGCACCGGCCGCAGCGGCAGCAGGCCTCCCTGGCAGAGTAAGCCGTCTTCGCTGACTCTCTCGGGATGGTCCGAAAACACCAGCACTTCGGCCTGTGCGTCGGGAACATCGCTTCCTAACTGGCAGGCTTCTCCGGGCAGCTCCATAGCGGCGTTAGCGGAAGCAGATCCTAAAGCGGCCAGTATTAATAAAAAGAATAAATGTTTCACCATGGCTCTTCCTTTTAGCTATCGATGAATAGCGTGGGCATCTGTCTGCTGCTTTTCAAGGAACCGCATAGACGATGTGTAAAATAAAAGAACATGCCATCAGTACTATACGCACCATCAGCATCACCAAGTCTCAATGAACGCTACTTTCTGGAAAGCTTTATCTGGCGGCGTTTAGATCGTCCTACGCCGTTTTTTGAATACGTACAGGATCCGATATTTAATCTGACGCCTACAGAGGTTGGCTTTCTCGAGCATCTGCATCGGCTGGGGCTGCGCTTTACTCTGCGCCCCAGATATGATCCGTCATCGTTTATCCACCTGCGCGTAACCCTGGCTCGGGCACAGCAGACTGTGCGCATTGAGGTCTATCCCGATATGGCGCTCACCTGCGTTTTTATCACCGAGCGCAACGAGTTTGCCGAAGAGTTTAAGGGCTGGCTGGATCGCAATCTGGGCAGCGAGCATTTTGCCGCCAATAATTACGTGGCCACCCGCCGCTTTGTGCACTATCCCTATATTCTGCCGGTCAGCCCCGAGCTGATCGAAAATTTTTCCACCATTCAGAAAGAATTGCGGGAGCGTATCCGCAGCTTCACCCTGTTTTTCAATTTCTCTGCCAAAGAAAAGCACTTTCTGGAAATATTTGAGCAGGCGGTTAAGTGGTATGGCTCCCAAAGCCCGGATCCCGTTTTCGTTCAGGTCTATCCGCGCCAGACGAAGACGGGCAGTCTGGAAATAGTCGCCAACAACAGCAAACAGCGCCAGCCGGCGCGCATATTTATCAGCGGCTATCATCCCGTTGCCTATCAGATGATCACCGAAAACACGGCGCTGGGCGAACAGCTGCACCAATGCCTGGATCACGCTCTTTCGGCAGACAGCTTCGACGCTGAGGCCAGCCGGATGCGCGGCAGTTACATATCGCTGATATACAACGTGCGCTATTCCTTGGACTTGCTGGACAGCTTTGAAGAGGATGAGGACGCCGACGAATAAGCAACGCTCGCCAGTTGGCGGGAGAAATATTAGTCCCAGCGCCAGTATTGCTTGGCGCTTCTTCCGCAGCGATCGGTGATTTTGACGCAGAACAGAGGCCGTTCGCCGATCTCATCCTTGGGCAGCGTGCATTGCAGGACATTGCCGATGCGCTCAGCTCTGGCCGTTATCTCGCGCTTTCCGATCCACAAACGCGCCTGTCCGGGAGCTATGTCAGTTCCGTCGGCAGAAATAACGGCGAATAGGCGCACTTCCTCTCCACTTGGGCGCATTCGTGGGCCGTAAGAGATGATGCTCGGGCTGTTAGGGCTGATCTCCACTGCAGATCCAACCCGAATATAGCTTTTTTTGCCGCCGTTCCATATGCCCAGCACGCGCGCTTCGCGCAGCTCCGCGCCTTCAGGCACTGGGTAGCGCGCCTTATAAATCCCGGGGGCCTTCTCTTCTGCCTGCAGCTTCAGCGCCAGTCCTGTCAGCCTAAAGACAGCCTGACCGCCTGGAGGAGCCAGCATAGAAAGCTCTAAGGCGGCGTCAGTACCAGCACAAGGAGCTGATGCCTCTGGACGTTCCAGCGGACCGGTTTCCTCTGCCGTCTGGGGGGCTACTATATCGAGAAACAGCAGTCTGCCCAGAGCATCACAGCTTCCAAAGGCAGAGCAGCCCAGCAATGGCTCGAGCGTATTGGGCTTTTCCAGCTCGCTGGCCGATATCTGGCGCCCATTTACATAGGCCTTAAGAGAAGGGGCATAGCTGACCCCCCATTTCCCCAGCACCGCCTCGCCGTAACGCATATCCCAAAGTGAGCCGGAGACATAATGCACGGCGCCCGCGTCGGCGAGCGCCCAAGGTACATTAAGCCCCAGCCACAGCATAAGCGCGGCTAAGCCGATGAGCATCTTGCGCAGTGCGCCGCTAGCTGCTTGGGGAGGCATAGCCCTGTTGCTAGTCATTGCGCTGCTGCTGGTAGACTCCGGCAGCTTCGACAAATTTCAGGAACAGGGGATGAGGGCGGTTGGGCCTTGATTTGTATTCTGGGTGGAACTGGCAGGCCAGGAACCAGGGATGATCGCGCAGCTCTATGATCTCTACCAGATTGCGGTCTGGGTTTATGCCGCTGATAACCATGCCGGCATCTTCCAGATCCATGCGGTAGCGATTGTTGAACTCAAAGCGATGGCGGTGGCGCTCGGTAATCTCCAGCTGGCCATAGGCCTCAAACGCTTTGGTGTTGCGGCGCAGACGGCAGGCGTATGCTCCCAAGCGCATAGTGCCGCCCAATTCGCTTATGCCCTTCTGTTCGTACATTTCCGATACGACCGGACAGGAGGTTCCCGGAGTTACTTCAGTCGAATCGGCCTCGCTCCAGCCGCACACATTGCGCGCGAACTCCACGACCGACCACTGCAGTCCGTAGCATATGCCTAAGAACGGTATCTTATGCATCCTGGCATAATTAATGGCGGCGATTTTACCGGACACCCCTCTGGATCCAAAGCCGCCGGGCACCAAAATACCATCGGCTCCCTCGAGACAGCCCGTTCCCTCGGCTCCAACCTTTTCGGCGTCAACCCGATCGATTTCAACGGTTAGATTATTCGCTATGCCCGCATGGTGCAGAGCTTCCGCCAAAGACAGATACGCGTCTTTTATGTCTATATATTTGCCTACGACGCAAATGCGTACCTGGCGCAGCGGCTGCTTAATTCTCTCAACCATTTCGCGCCAGGCCGAAAGATCAGCCTCGCGCGGCTCCAGTCCCAGCTTGGCCAGCACATAATCGGCCATATTCTGGCTGTCCAGACAGAGAGGTACCTCATAAATGGTGGGCACATCGGGGCAGCTGAATACCGCATCGGGATGCACATCGCAGAATAGAGCTATTTTAGAGCTCATCTCTTTGGTTATGGGCTTTTCGCTGCGGCAAACAATTACGTCGGGCTGGATGCCGATCGAGCGCAGCTCTTTGACGGAGTGCTGCGTGGGCTTAGTCTTCAGCTCCCCGGCCGCTCCTAAGTGGGGCACCAGGGTAACGTGTATATAGATCGCCCTAGCCACGGCTGGATCGTTTTTCATCTGGCGGATCGCTTCGATGAAGGGCAGTCCCTCGATATCGCCGACCGTGCCGCCAACTTCGACAATCGCGATGTCGGCCGCGCTGTTGCAGGCTACATCGGTAACCATAGACTTAATCTGGTCGGTGATGTGCGGGATCACCTGCACGGTAGCGCCTAGATAATCGCCGCGGCGCTCGCGCTGAATGACCGTACTGTATACCTTGCCAGTGGTTACGTTGTTATCGCGCCCCAGCGATTCGTCGATGAAACGCTCGTAATGGCCTAAATCCAAATCCGTTTCGGCGCCGTCGTCGGTGACGAAGACCTCGCCGTGCTGATAAGGATTCATAGTCCCAGCGTCGACATTTACATACGGATCGAGCTTCTGAACGGTAACCTTATAGCCGCGATTCTTGAGCAGATTGCCTAGCGATGCCGCTACGATGCCCTTGCCGATAGACGAAACTACACCGCCGGTAACAAAAATGAAATGCGTTTTAAGCATACTTTAATACTATAACCCTTGGACCTTCTGGCAGGGTCTCCTGAGTAAGCTCAAAGGCCATCGTGGCCTGGTCATCGACGTCCTGCATACGCATTAGGAAGTCCTCCAGGGTGTTTTCGGTAAGGCCCTTGGTGAAAATTTTGTCGGTGTGGTAATGCATGGGGAATACCAGATTGGGATTAAGCTGGTTGATCACCAAACCCGCTTCGGCGGGATTGATGGTGGTCTTTCCTCCGACCGGTATAAATAGCACATCGGCTTTGCCGATAGATACCATCTGATCCTCGGTAAGCACGTGGCCCAGATCGCCTAAATGCACGAAGTGCACACCTTCGATAAAGAAGTGCCACACCGTGTTAGGCCCGCGGCGGCGGCCATTAAAATTATCGTGGTTGGTGGGCAGTCCATAAAAGGTAATGGTTTCCTTGGTGCGCTCTATGGTAAACTCGTGCTCCATGGGGTAGGGAGCGGTGCGCTTCACGATCATGGGATTGCCTTTAACGCGGTAAGCAGCGTTATGATCGCGATGCTCATGCGACATCACCACTACATCGGCTTCAAGCGGCGGGAAATCGTAGGGAATATATTCAGAATAAGGGTCCATTATAATTCTTGTACCCTTAGGAGTATTGAGATAAAAACTTGAATGACCTAAATAACGAACAAACATTGTACCGCGACTCCACTAAAACAGGATTGACGACGAGAATTAAACGGGCTTGGCCTGTGCCAGTTCTACATCGTAGCCGAATCGATCGCCTTAACCGGGGCTATCATTAGCACCTGTGGCTTATTAACTGCAATAAACTCCAGGGTATCGATAGCCTGCCCACCGACGGGGTCAAAAAGAGTTGCATTGTGCAAGGGCACAAATTCTCTAGCCCGGTTCAGTTCGTCCATCAGGGTAGCGCCTTCGCTGACGGGAATAGTTCCTTCCAGACGGTAGGCCGTAGTCAGCACTATAACCTGAACCTTGCGCATAGGTGTCGGCATTTTTTATTCCTCCTGCCAGTGCTAATAGTTGTAGTAAACGATAGGGATGGCAGCGTCGGCCGCCATACTTAAAACCATCTGAAATTTATGAAATTTAGCAGACCTTAAAAAGATTCCTGCCTAGCCGAAGGGATGGCTATGAAGCCACTAAAGGAATAAAATAAATAAATAGGAA
>JAFSXO010000328.1 GCA_017444045.1 bacterium
AGCTTTTCCTCCGGAAGCATCATGTTGGCATCGCAGGCGACAATATCAGGAATCAGCGAAACGATAAAAACGATCTGAAACAGGCGCCAGGTATTGAATTTCTTTGACGTCGCCAGAAACGTTCTGTTCATGAGAATGAAGCTCTTTAAAACCTGCGGGAACCTGTATATGGTATCAATGCCCCTTTGAAAACGCTCGATTTCGCGCTGAAACTCAGCTATTTCCGCGCTCATCCTCTCTTGACCAGTCCTGGTAAGGCCAGCCTCTTCTTCAGCGTAATACTCCTTCCAGACAACTAGCTCGGCGTCCATTTTTACGCGGATATTCTTCAGCGTCGTCAACGGATCGTCTATCAGATCCTGGAACCTTACAGCCAGGCTGTCGTTGGTAACAAGGCGCTTCTGCACGTATGTGGGCAGATGCTCGGTGGATACCGTATTATTCTCGCGGTTAAAGCTAACGGAGCAGTTTAGTCCTATGGCATGCTGTTCTTTATCATATTTATAATCATCGACGAAATAATCTAGCTCGATAGGCGCGTAATTGGCCCCCCGAAGCGAGATGTCGATTCCCGAATTGAACAGCGTCTCAACTGTAAGCATATCATTGCTATGCTTGCTGGCCGGAACAGACCTGGAACGCGAACCAGGCAAAGAGTTGTTAACCAGCGCTACTGAAATAAGGAATCTATCTTTGATCCGTTTGATGTTAACGTCTAGATAAATGCTCCACCTCAGGCGAATTACAACATCACTCTTCCCTTTGCTTTTCAGAAATGACCTATAAGCTTCTTCGCTTTGCAGATCGTAAACCGTAGTTTGTTCATTTATTTCAATTGTATAGCGATACTCGTCCTCGTTAATCGCCTCTATTATATCGTGCAGCTGATCGAGAAGAAGTGCGTTTTCTCGGCTATGCTCATCGAGCCTCCCGAACATCCCTCTTTCATCGAGCAAGGCTGCCGGCCGAAAATAGAAATAAAAATTTGGCGAAGCCAGAGAAAGCTTCTTATAGACCGGGATTAGCTTAATTTTTAAATCCTTATACTTATTGAGTGATGCCTGGATTTCTTTTTCAGGGGTCGACTGGTCCGCATCATCAGAGGGCGGCAGGATCTCCCGCATTAAATCGTCAAATGTCGCAAAACGCTTCTCAAATAGCTGGCTGGCTTCTTCAAGCAGCGCCGCTCTTTGCTGTTCCAAGGTGGGGTAACAGCGATAATAAAACTCGCCCCTGGGGAAGACCATGACTTCAGCGCTTTGAATTTCGGACTTATCGATATAAAAATCCGCCCCCACCGATTCTATGACCAACTCAGAACCGTATCCACTGCTTCCGCCGCTGCCTTTAGACAGCAGCTTGCCGACAAAGAACCTATTTTCTGGGCTATTTCCGACAACGGGCTCATCAGAAGCCCCAGTAATTTTAGCCTTGAATTCATCAAGAAGCGCTGCCGCCAATAACTCTCTGGCCCGCGAATATTTATCGTTCATTCAAGCTCCACAACCTTCCCTGAGACATCGCCACTAAATTCAAAGAACTCTGGGGCTACGGCGTTCCGCGCCGAGAAACAGCCGACCCCGATGATGCCTTCACCGGTCATAACAGATCCCGCAGTCTCAAGCGATTCGCTAATGTCAATGGTACCTCTGGCGATTATATTGCCCGAGCATGAAATGGTATGGCAAACTATATCTTTAGCCATTATTTCACTCGCCAGGGCAATCGACTCGGCTTCTATGTCCCCGCTGCAGATAATCGCTTTAAGGCACGTTATCGCTTGGGCTTTGATATTGCCTATAACATACAAATTCCCCCGCACATCAATATTATCGGCTTCCAGATCGCCAATAACCGTAAGATCGTAACAGGCATATACTGATGGTGCTGCAACCAGTTCTCCGGCAACAGTATACGATTCATTGAACACCAGCTTTTTATCGCTATGCAGCGCGGCGGCAATGTTGACCCCACCGACCACCAAATCCGAAGACTCGAACTGTATTGCATCGCCCATGGTTATTTATTTACCCGCATCTTCCAGTAGCCTTACAAACACCGAATACTCTCTGGATTCAGGGAGGATTATGTGCAGTATTTCCTTGGCCCTCGTACAGGCAACGTAGGGAAAGCGAATGTCGTCCTGCGTATGCATCAGCAGCTTATTAAAGCTATCTTTATCCGCTCTTATTTGCATCCAATTAGGTCTGCGCGTCCTGTTATAGCGCCCAAGCGGAGCCAAGCCACAGACGATCGCCGCCCTGAAATCTAGGCCAAGAACTGATTGGCAGGTAATGAGCCTGACCGATCCGCCATACTTATACCTTGCGCTATAATTATCATCTGAGCTATACATTTCACAAAATGGTATAGCTCTCTGATTAAGCAAATGTTTCAGCGGAACTTCTAAATTATAGGACTCATCGTTCCAGCCATAAAACTGCCACTTGCACGATCTGTTATACATTATCACGGCAATCTCATCGTAAGGAATACCAGATTTATCGTGAATGCTCTGTATAGAATCGGCAACAATCCTAGCTTCCCCTAGATTTGATCTGTCAGCAAGATGTTTAATCGTCACACCTTCTCCGTGAAAAAAACTTCTGCCGCGCAGAAATTCATCAGGATCGATCTGCAAGTTCTGATCGATGCTTAACAGATAGCGCTTAGCATAGCTAACATATCTATTTATATATTCGTTTATCTCAATACAGTTGCGATAATTACGCTCGATCCTGATATTCTTATTACCGCCACGGTAATTGGGATATCCTTCGCCGACATTCCAGGGCGCACGCCCATGCCTATGAAGATTGGCAAGCTTCTGCGTTTTGTCTCCGCATATTACAAAAATATGATCATCCGCCATTTTATCTTCAAGAAGATTAAAGCAAAGCTTATACCATTCTGGCGCGAACTGCTGCACTTCATCGATAAAGACCCCGTAATAACGATCCCGAATTTGCCCAGAATTCATTCGTTGAATTGCGGAGATGACCAAGGCGTCATAATAATCAGTAGTTGCACTATTATTTAACGGCAAACTGTATCCATTGCTTACGAGCAAAGACTGGCAAAGCATATGAAACGTCATACAGGCCACATTTTTGGCTCTCAGTCCAGCGCGATCAATAAACCATCGGTAAAGCGTACAAAGGTTTCTATTATAACAAGTAATCAGAAATTTCTTCTCAGGATTCATAGCCGCGGCTTTAAAACACTTAGCTATAAGAAGCACACTTTTCCCCGCACCAGCACACGCCAGAATTAACTGATCGCCTCTTCTGATTTTATTGACGATATTTATTTGCTCATCGTCGAGACGAAAAGCCTTGACCGCTTCATCATTTTTGGTTACGACAAGAAGCTCGTCATCCGCGCCGGCTTTGGTAGCCTCGTTAACTACCTTTGAAACTCTTAGAGTTACGTATTCCGGAGCAATTCTTTGCATTATAGAATTAATGCTGTTAGCGCCAATCTTAAACGTATAAGGCGATATGTCTGTAACCGAATGCCCGAGAAGCTCGGCTTCTAAACCAGCCAGGTCTGACCGAACTATCTTCAAATCTTCTTTAAATATACAGTGATATTGGACAAATTCGTTAAGCTCATCGTCTATGTATTTTTCAGCATCTATACGCTCTAACGCGGGGAAAACGTAGACGACATTAATGGGAAAGCGCAGTTTGCCGCTACTGTCCACAAGAGCTTTATTGGCGAGCAGCTTTGCCGAAATTATCCCGACAGTTTGGTTATATAATGCATTAACCAATTCGGGCACGATGACGCCGAACATGGAAGCATCTTCAAACTTATCGAAAAACTTTAGGAACAATACGCCAGAGGAGCATATCAGAATATGCATACTCTCTTTTTCAAGCATAGCCGGATTGGCATCGAGTAGCAAGCAACCATATTGGTCATAGGAAATGACATTGCGCACAAAAATCTTTTCGTCACGCGAAAGCTCGATTTGCTTATAATCTGACGGCAGTACTTCCATTGCAAACCTTATTTATCTCGGCCATTCCCCACGCTATTCCGACCCAACATGTCGCATATTTGCGACATATAAACCACAATTAATAGTTTATAATTCAATTCAAAATATGCTTATACCTGCTGTAAGATTACATCATGATACCACCTATGATTTAATAACCCTGAAGATAATCTGTCTGGGCGATGAGCACGACAAAAAATACCAAGGCATTTTGAAGCTGCTATGGAACACTGCTGGCTTCGCCCGCATCTATTCATTAACGCCACATAAACACTGACTAAATGTTTAATAAATTGTTAAAATTTTGCAGGATTTGTACTAATCTTTAACAAAACGCAACGTTGAGGTCAGCAGTGACAGCTATCGTACTGAGCTAAGGGCCTCTATCTCAAGACACGCATCGGCTTTATTCCCAGAAAATGATAGACCAAATATCTTGGGGGCAGGTGCTGATGCAGAAGGAGGGCTTATGAGTAAACGCTATCTGAGTTTCATGTGTCTATTCATTACAGTAGCATTGATCGCAACTATTTGCGGTTGCAGCACGTCAAACGATGAAAGCCGAGTCGCAGATTCCAACAATACTGAAAGCAGTGAGAACAATGGCAATGAGGGCGGAAACGGCGAGAACGGTGACAATGGAGACAACGGTGGCAATAGCGGCCGAGACTACAACGGAGGCGGCGGCTCAGTTATCGACTTGTCTAATGCCCGCTATCTGGTCTTGAAGGCGGATGGCAGCGCAACTTTAGACGGCGAAGCCGTCACTGCTTACAACGATTATGTCTGGCATGCTGATCCCAGCGCCGTACATGCGGTAGGCGACACAGTCGATGGAGAAGAGGTAACCGCAGTAGTGAAGAACTCCCCGGCAGAGTATTATACTGGCACCGTTCCCTCGGGAGAAGATGCGGTATATATCGCCCGCGATGTCGTTTATCTGCCCAATACCTTAAATTTCACAGGCACTGCTAAGAACGACATGGACAACGAGCAGGCCTGCTACTACGATGACGAAGTGATCGCCGATTATATCGCCGATATTTTAGAGGACGAAAATTACAGCGTAACCAAAGCTACTGATTTTATCTTCGCCACTCTGCCCAGCGCCCAGGCAAAATCTTCCATGCTGCACCCTGCAAGCGAAGCGAAAAACAATCCCGTGCTGCACATTAACGCCCCAGGCACCTATGTAATCAGCGGTACCTGGAAGGGGCAGATTTGGATCGACGGCAATGCCGATGATGAGGACGCCGACAATCAGGTTAAAATAGTGCTCAGCGGCGCCGATGTAACCTGTACGGTTGCTCCGGCTCTGGTATTCCACGACGTTTACGAGTGCGGTCCCGACAATAACACCACCTACGATGTGGATCTTTCCAATGCCGGTGCCCAAGTGTACATCGCCGACGGTACCACCAACAGCTTCACCGGAGCAAACGTCTATCGTATGCTGAGAGTTAAGCCCAAGTACGACAATGATGATGACAGCCCCACCACAATTATAGACGGCTCAGATGTATCCCAGCAAAAGAAACGCTGGAAAATGGACGGCGCTTTCTATTCCTTCGTTTCTATGACCATCGATGGCACCAGCTTAGATGGCAGCAAACCTTCTGGCAATGGCGTTCTGAATATTACCTCCTCCACTTACGAGGGCTTGGACGCAGAGCTGCATCTGGCGATCAACGGCGGCGTGATCAACGTCAGCACTCCCGATGACGGCATCAACGTTAACGAAGACGGTTACTCAGTGTTCACCCTGAACGACGGCAGCCTGAATGTTACCTCTTCAGGCGGTGACGGCATCGACTCCAACGGCTGGATTATAATCAATGACGGTGCAGGATATGTACAGTCTGGCGGCGGAGCCGACCACGGTTTGGACGCCGACAACGGGGTATATATCTTTGGCGGCTCGCTCAGCGCCGATTCCGCGGAGAATCTAAAGGTCAACGAAGGCAGTGGCACGATCGGAAGCACCGCTGAAGGTCCCGGCGGCGACATGCCCGGCGGCGACATGCCCGGCGGCGACATGCCCGGCGGTGACATGCCCGGCGGCGATATGCCCGGCGGCGATATGCCCGGCGGTGACATGCCCGGCGGCGATATGCCCGGCGGCGATATGCCCGGCGGTGACATGCCCGGCGGCGATATGCTCTAAACTGAGGCTTCGTCCTGACACCAAAAGCAAAAAAGAATGAATAATAAACATAAGCGCCGAGCTGATGCCTGGCGCTTACGTTTATCATTATCCTTAATCTGCATTAAGGCTTATCCACCGCCCAGATCAAAAATCGCCTGCCCTTAGACACCCTCGCGAGCCGCAGCCACGCTCAGCGCCGCACCGAACAGCGCCATGCTGTCAGCCAGCTCCTCGCTGCCCTCCGGCAGTGCAGGCTCGGCGATATCGTACTGGGCAAGCAGCGCGGAAAGCTCGCCATCCATCCAAGCATCATACGCCGATTTATCGCCGCGATAACCCGCCGCCATCAGCGCATCCTCCAGCTCGTCGAGAATAGCCAAGGTCTCTTCGGTAAGCTCATTCTCTGCCTCTTCCTGCTCCTCAGCCTCTTTTTCGGCGTTCATAGCCTCAGCCAGAGCATCCATAATCTCGCCACCCTCGCCATCGGCACCGCCATAGCCTGGCAAAGACAGAGAACCGTTGTTCTGAGCCTCAAAGTTCAGATCGCGCCCTTCGAAAGCGCCAAAAGTTTTGAGAACGGAAATGCTAGCGTTCGACAGATCCTTATTCTTGCCGATCTCGCTGTATTTGTGATAGGCGGTATACTTGGAGTTTTTAAGCTCAGACAGATCGATGCCGTAATTCTGCTCCACCATGGTCAGCGCCGACTGGAAGTTCTGATCTTTAGTGCCTAAATTTCCGTCACCATCGCTGTCATAGAAGAAATCGCCGTTTTCAAACTGCACAGCCTTGCGGTTGCCGATCTTAATAACCTGAACGTTATAGCCCTTCTCAGAGAGCAGACCAGCCATCTTTTCGGGGCTCATGTTGCTGGCATGGTTCTCCACCATGATAGTGGCGATATCTACGACAGCATCAGCATCGGTGATAACCGAAGCTCCGTCAAAATAGTCGACATCGCCCTTTTGAGTTGACTTGCCCTCGCAAAGCTCGTCGGATTTTTTCTTAGGCGCAGCCTCAGCCGCTGGCTGAGCCGTAGCTGCGCTCTCCTCTGCCGCTACCGCAGCCTGCTCCTCGCCCTGAACAGCAGCCGCTTCTTCTGCTTCAGCAGTCTGAGCAGCATTCTGGTTGGTCTGGTCGATGGTCTGATTCTGATACTGATAATCGTTATTGGCACTGCCAACCGCTCCAACGGACATGATATAAGCCTCCGCAATTAAAGATTCATTAATGATATACCAACAAATGTACATAAAATCAAATAGCTAGGCCTTAAGAAATGCCTTTATAAGCTTAAGAAATACTTAATACAAACAGCGTTGTGCAACAGAAACCAATGGCTATAAGCAAGCGATTAAGCAGCACGCGCAACGAGAAAAAAGCTTATTTCTTAGTTCTCCAGCGTGAGAGTATCGTCGTTAGACACATAGCCATAGGCCAGCTCTTTTTCAGCTGCGGGCGCAAAGCTGCCGCGCACCTCAGCCCATTCAGCCTCGCTCAGCTTGTGGTCAGTCAAAAAGGCATGGCCCTTCTCTTTAAGGTACAAATGGATAACCTCCCGATAGCGCAAAAACATCCAAATGGGAATACCGTAAGCCACTATGCACTGCTGCCGGCAGCGCTCCGCCATGCGCAGAGCGGCCTGGCGATCCATGCCCCTGGTTACCCGATAATTCAGTATGGTGGAGAACTCCTGGTCATCGGCGATCATATCCACTATGCCCAGCTGCTTGGCGCTGCACCTAATCTTTGATTGCTTGCCCAGGGTAAACACGCTGCGCCCGTAGGCGTTGATTATGTCGGTATTCTGGCAGATCATGTCGATCGTTTTCTGGGCTTCCTCCTCGGTCTCGCTGGGGAAGCCGAAAAAGATATAAGCGAAATTCCATATGCCCGCCTCGTGAGCCTCGCGCAGAATATCCAGGCGCCTGTTTATATCTACACCCTTGTTGATTAGCTTTAGTACGCGCTCGCTGGCAGATTCCAGACCCCAGAGCACCATAGTCAGCCCGCCCTCGCGCAGCGTCCTAAATATCGGCGCGGTGAATTCCTTATCCGTGCGTCCGTTGCCGAAAAAATTTACCTTCAGACCCTCTCTGACGATGCGGCGGCACAGCTCGGCCATATAAGTAGGCGTCATAGCTTCGTCGATAAGCTCAAAATTGCGAATGCCGTACTCTTCGGCCAGCATCTTCCACTCATCTAAAACGCGCTCAACAGGACAGGTATCATGCTTAACCCCGTAATCGCTGTCGCAGAAGGTGCACTTCTGCCAATAGCATCCCTTAGACGTGCGCGTAGAGATCACAATCTCTGGCGTAAAGTAACGCGACAGGTCCAGGCCGTCTAAACACGGCGCGGCCCGCTCCGCCAGGGGCAGCGGCTCCACCCCAGCGTTAAACACGACATTCCCGCTATCATCGCGGTACAGCAGATTGGGAACCTCATTTAACGGCCGGCCTTCCTCCAAAGCGCGGTAAAGCGCCAGCAGGGGCAGCTCACCCTCACCCCAGATAACAGAATCCGCAAAGCACTCCATAAAGCGGGGCTTGAGCAGCAGTGCCTCCCATAGGCGCATAAAGTAATTGCCGCCCAGACTGATATGAGCATTGGGCAGATGCATATCCCGAAGGAGACGGGCCAAGGTCAGCCCTCCATAAAGCTGGCTGTGAGAATTGATAGATATGCCGACAATAAACATATCACCAGAAGCGCGCAACTCGCGAGCCAGCTCCGCTGCCTTCATCTCCATAAAAGGCATAAATATGTTATCATCCCTGTCGGCTGTGAACTTAATCAGACCCTCTACCGTTAAAGGCTGGCTGGGCGCGCTGAAATCGTTAAAGCGCAGACGGCTGGGATAGTACGGCAGAGAGATCAGATCGAGGGCTTTGTCAATGGTAATATAAGCCCGCAACAGGCGCACAGGATCGTAAAACTTTTCCTTATCGCCGAACACAGAGACAGCCTCAGGAAGCGCTTTTCTTACCGAATACCACATCCGGCGCTGCGGCCCCAAATACTTCTGAAGCTCCAAAAAACGCGCACACAAGGCCCCGAATTCGGTGGTGCGCTCGCGGCAGAGAAGCCCCATCTGCACGCGCATTTTTAAAAAGTCTCTGGCATTGCGCGCTCTGCCCAGCGAATAATCCAGATACTTAACGCTCAGAATAGTGCGAAAAAACTCCACATTCAGATCGTAAGGCTGATAGTTCAGCCCGCGGCTGCGCATAAAGCCTCCCAAGGTATAAAGGGAGAAATGCGGGTTCATGGGGTTCCACTGCGGAGGATAAATCAGCTTATACTGCATCATCTGTCTCAGGTTGCTGGGCTTCATCCATGGCGTTTAGCTCCCGCTCAGCCTCCAGCAGATTCTCAAAATCCTCGCGATGGCAGTTCAGGTACTCGGCCATCTCTTCAATCAGCGGCAGCATCTCTTCATCGTAGATGCGCCCTACCTCTTCTATAGCCTCATCGTGCTCCTTAATCTGCTCTTCCAAAAACTCCGGATCGTTGCTGTAAAAACTAAAGCCGAGCAGATAGTCCTTCAGCTCCTTGACCCGCCGGGCGCTGTCTATAAACTGAGCCATCTTGGCCATTATTTCCGCTTGCGTATATTCCATCGCAGACCTCCCCCCACAACACTTCACAATGCTTATAAGTTAAGTATTCTATGCACAATTATTTTATTCACAGGATTTTACATTTGACCTTTTGAGGCATGTATTTAATAATATCGCGAAAAATTAACTAAGCAGTATAGATTTTTACGCAGCAGCCAAAGTAATATAGTATATAGACTATGCTTCAAGATGTGCTTCTAATAATGGCGCTCGCCTACATAACCTACTGCGGTACGCTCTGCGCCAGGCACACGCTGCGCTTTGAAGACAAATATCTGGCCCTAGCCGCCGGACTTCCCCTGGGACTTAGCCTATTCACTCTGATCACGGCAGCCCTGCAGACCTTTTTTACTCTGCCGGTCAGCGCTATCATATCCCTGATAGCCCTGCGCCTGGCCGACCTCCCCCAAAGCATCCAACGCTTCAGAGATGGCGATGCCCCCGACGCTATCCCCCCAGAGCAGCCGGAGCCATTCAGCCATATCACCGCCATATCGCTTGCGATCTTAGCTCTGCTGTTTGCGGCCGTCATTCACCTATTTCAGGTCAGCACTCTGCCCGCCGATTTCCTCAGCGCCTACCCCTTTGCCCGCGCTATGCTGAAGGGGCCGCTCGATTTAAGCGTGCCCTTCTTTACCAGCCAAACCTATCCAGGCAGCCTGCACCGCGCCATACTCAGCGCTTCGCTGTCTCTCCCGCTGTCGGGAGATGTTCTGCGCGCCGAATGGATAGCCAATACCGTGCTATTGCTCTGCGGCTTCTGGCTTTGGGCTTTGGCAATGCGCCTATTTCTGCGCCGCGCCCTGCCGGCAGCCCTAGGCACGGTACTGCTGTTCGCCCTGCTAACCCCAGCCTGCGCACCCTACAATTCAGAGCTTGAAATTGGCCGCCTGCTGGATATTAACATCAGCGGGGCTTTGCTGGCCATTTATATATCCCTGATACGCCAATGCAAAAACCACTGGCAGGTGCCGCCTCTAGCCTGCGCCCTAGCCGGAGCCATAAGCTTTTTCGCCCTAGCCGTCTGCCCCATTCCCTTCCTAGTGATGTTTGGGATCTTTGTAACTCTGGCCGTCTATTACAGCTTCCAGAGACGGTTCCTTATCGCTATCCTTATGCGCTGCGTCCTGCTGATCGGCGCCGCTATAGCTCTATGGGGCATCACCCAGAGAGCTTACTGGCAGCAGCTCACCCAGCTGCATGAAATGGGTCTGGGAGTATTCCGCTTCCCCGTCAGAAGCTTTCTGTCCATCGCCATTCCCCCGCTGGGCGATACCCCCTTTTACGCTTCACTATTTTCTCTGAGCAGCCTAAGATACCACGCCATAAGCATATGGTTCGCCCCGCTGCTTCTGCCCTGGGCCATCTGGCGCAAATCAAACAAGGGCTTTACGCTATGGTGCGGCGGCGCCATCCTGTTTCTGCTTCCGGGGTTCATCGATTTCCAGCACAGCTACGGTGCTGCGCCGTGGCTCTGGGAATACACTGCCGATGCCATGTTTGCGGTTCTGCTCGGCTATGCCCTGGGCGATATTTACCAGCTATGGGCGCGCGATCGCTCTAAGCTGATGGCCTGCGCACAGCGCCTAGCCCTGGCAGGGGCCATCGCCCTGGCCATGCTTCCTTCTGTTTACAGCGTCTGGCAAACCGAGCGCAGCTTTCCTGAGATTCCGCAGCGCGGACAATATCTATACAGCCCCATCTATCCACCGACAATGCAGTGGCTCGGCAGGGTACACGGCCTAGCCTTAAATGCTGAAGAGACTGAGTTAGCCTCCTGGCTGTGGGATAATCTGGCAGACAGTCCGCGCACAGTCTTTGCTCTGCCGGCGCCAGAACAGAATACCGCCGAGCACTTAGCGCTGCTGGCCGGCAGCGCGGGATGTCTGCCCGCAGGCAGCTACAGCAATATCGCTCTGGAAAAGGAGCCCAACCGCAAATACCAGCCCGCTCCCGGAGTCCTGGTGTTTATGCAGAAAAAGCGCCCCGATGCTCTGCTGAGCGCAGGCGCCGAGCTAGCGGTTAGCAGCGCGGGTATTCCCGAAGTCAGCGGGGATCTATGCGAATTCAGGCTCTGGCATAAGACTGAAGCCGCGGCTTCCGGAGCCGAAGCCTTAGCCGTTTATAAAATCAAAGGCGCAGTTCCTTGGGATCGGCCCACCGTTACCTATCCCACCCCAGACAAAGCCATAACCATCAGCGGGCTGCCAAACGCCTCTCACGCTGCGGGCGGAGTAGTCTATATGGTATCGGCAAAGCTAAACAGCCGCCTGCGCGGCTGGCTATGCCCGGTGTGGTCCGACAGCGGCAGCAGCCAGACCGGCAAGAACTGCCAGCTGTACACCTATATCGACGGCGACCGCGCTGAAATTCCCTTCGTATTCCCCTACAGAGAGGGCAGCTACAGCGTAAGCTGGGTGTTTTATCCCCAAAACGGGACAGAAGGCGCCGACGGCCCAGCCCCATCGGCCTGGCGCTTGGCGGGTGCCACGCCCGCGGAGCAGCAGCTGTCGTCAATACTTGACAACAGCCTTCGCCTAGTCAGCATTGACAGCACATCTCCGCACCAGGGCACAGTCACCCTGACCAATATCGCCCAGGAGCCATTGGAGGTTGGCGCAGACCTGTGCCTGAGCTGGCAGATATGGTCGTCAAAAACGCACACCTACGTTTACTCCAACAGTGCCGACACAGCCACGCTTACACTGCCTCTTTCCCCGGGAGCTGCGGTTAAGATCCCCTGGCACACGGCCTACCCCATCGGCCCTCAGGATCGCATAGAGTTCAGCGCCGGCGCGCCCTACGGCAGACACTATTCGGTCACCAGAAAATAAACAGCCCTGGCACTGGCTTGTCAGCTATAGGCCTATCTTGTCAGCCCAGCCTCTATTTTATCGGCCCAAAAGCGGTTGACTTCGGCATTGGGATGGCCGTCGCCGGGAACCTGATAGCGAGGGTTTTCAATATCGTTAAAGACCGCGTCTATACAGCGGATGCGCTGGGCATTGCCTTCGCTTAGCTCCGGAGAGATATCGCGGTCAAGCCACACGGTATACAGCTTAGTGCCATGGCTCTCGCAAAGCGCTGACATACGCGACAGCAGATCGTTAAAGGCTGCTACATCGACACTGCGCGGAAACGGCTTATGGCTGAATTCGCGGATATAAACCGTCTGCGCAAACCAGCCAAAACGCCCAAACAGACTGGTTATCGGCCAGTACGGCACCGGCTCGATATCGGTATAGCGGTAGCTGCCATCGTCCAGCGGAACGACCCGGGGAATGATGAAGCGCAGACCCTGGCCATCCCGCGCCATATTAAGCCAGGTATTGCGGCGCAGATGATCATTAATATTGCAGTATATAACCGCATCGTACTGGTTATGATTGCGCTCAAATATGAGCTGCAGCTTGCGGTAAAGCTGATAGGTACCGTACCCCGGAACCGCGTAATTGTCAAAATTGGCCCAGTTCAGGCGCTGCTTCAGCAGACTGACAAAGCCCTCGTCATCCCGTATGGCGATACCATAAGTGCAGGAGCAGCCCAGCACCAGATAATTAGCTTTTTTCAGACCCAAACGCTTAAAATCGGCTGGAACAGGGGATTTAACCGCCAAAGTATAGCGCACTGACTGCGGATCATTGTCCCAGCCCAGCGCCTTCATAACCGGATCTCTGCTATACTCAGCGAAACGCTGGCGCTCCAGAGCTACATCGGCCTTTTCGGCACCCTTAAACATCAGATAGTCCTCGGCTGCCAATGGCAAAAGCAGCAGTATCGTCAGCCCCCAAGCCAGACCCTTGGCGTATCTCGAGACTGAGATGCTCATAAGCCAAACATTTCGGACGAAATTATGCGCACAACGCCCGGCGCTGCCGACGGATAGCGGCTAAACACCAGCGGATCGCAGCCCGGCAGGACAAAGGACGTATAGGTGCGCATTTTTAGGCGCTCGCGCACATCGCTGCCGCGGCTGCACCAAGCCGAAGATAACGGCTCGCCCTGCCAATGGCGGTACATAGGCATATTTTCAGAAGCCAGCATCACCCGCGATATGCCGCTATACATCACCGTGGGCAGCATAAAGCCCCGCGTATAGCCTCCGATTACATCGGCGCGCACATGCTTATCGACGGCCATGCAGTTTTTTATTTTCACAAGGCGCGGAAGGCGGCGCAGCAGGTCAAGATCTTCGGGCCGATATGGGCAGCGGCCATCACAGCTGTGCTCTAAAGCGTGCTCCATCGCCCCGATCTCGCGGCCCGAGATATACACACGCGCCTGCGGGTAATAAGCCAAAGCGCCAATTTTAGCTTCGTGGGCATGAGTAATTATCACATCACTGATCTGCCGCGGTTCAATTCCCAGCTGAGCCAAGCGCTCGGCTGCCGTACAGTACTCGCTGTAGCCAGCCTCTAAAGCGCGGCTGCGGCTGCCGAAGCCGGTATCGATGAGAACTGTGCGCTGAGAGCTTTTCAGCAGATAGGCACTGCTTACATACGTCACACTCCGGTCTGCAGCGGAGATCCCTGCAAACAGCTCTTTTTCAGGGCACTGCTTAATTCCCAGCTGCAGCGCCAGCAGTTCTGCGGCCATAGCTACCTCCCCTCAGTCTCCTGAAGCCTGGCTAATGTGGCATAGCCCGCAGCTTCGGGAAGCTGACCAAACAGAATGACCGCACAGCCGTAGCGCCGGCGCAGCTCGGCCAAATCAGCAGCCAGATCAGCGTTATCGGCCACAATAACCGGATGGCGCACCTTGCCGCTTTCCAGCAGACACTCCAGCTCCTTAAGAGAATCGGGCATACCCAGCCTGCCGCGCGGATCGGCACCGCGCTCGATAGCGCGCCGCAAAACGCCCACCGCCACCCGATCCGTTTGCTGGCCATAATAGACAAACTGCCTCCGGGTATCTGCGAGCAGCGCGCTTACGCATTTAACCAGCTCGTCAGCATCGGGACTGGGACAATAATACAGCCCCCATTCTATGCGCTTTCCGCGCCATGTACATGCTTCAGTCAGCGCCTGTCCCAAGATCTGCGGCGAATGGTCGGCCTGCACCGAAGCTTCCCGCAGATGGCAGGCTGTCTCCAAGGACAGCAGGCGACGCCGCTGCCTTCTGCCGCTCTGCCAGGCGGCCGCCGTTATTCCCGCCGCTAAGGGCAGCATTATCCACACTAGTCCTAATGCCATGCTCTCCGCTTTCTACACTGATTATTATACCACAGGCATTATAGCATTAAACTGTACGCCAGAACAAAGAAATATCGGCAGTTTTACAGTTCTCCAAACTTCGGCGGGTATCCTTAAAGCTGGCGAGCCATTTCCCCATACGCGAAAAGGTCAGCGAACAGCCCCAGGAGATCTCCCTGCCGGCCGCGCCATCGGCCTCCAAAGTAAGCCTATTCGTAAGCTCCGCCTTTTCCACGGCGATCAGGCCTAACTCGGCCATAATCGCAATCGCCAGACTGACCTGCCTATTCCCGGGAAGATCGCACAGCAAGCGAAGCTGGGCATCTTGAGTATTAAAGACATAAGTGCCACCATGGTTGCTTAGCCAGCGACTCAGACGCGCCCAAGCGTGATCCATGTCAGTGGCGGTAAGCCTCCAAAGGCTCATGTGCTTAGCCACGGCGTTCCAGCCTTCGGGCGCAAACAGCAAATGCAGCCGCTCGGTTCCGTCCAAGATGCCCTTACTGCGCATCTGCTCCAAATCTAGCGGAGGATCGAGCAAAAGCACATCGCTGAAACTGCGGTGTTTCTCCAGGCCAAACCACTGTTTCCAGGTGAGCAGGGCAACCTGGGCCTTCAGATCAGCGGGGAACTGCTTTAAGCCAGAATCAAAGGCTACAATCACGCCCAGCCGGTCAGCACCGCGCTGCTGCAGAGCTGATGGGCGCGAGGCATTTGCTTCAATAACCTCGCGCACATAAGCGATCGCATCGGTGCCGCGCTTATCGACTACAGTATGCTTAACCGTAGATTTTGCGGCTATCTCACCTGCTGATCCGTCGCAAGCTGTCTTAGAGGCGCCCAGCGTCCCTGCCTCAGGCTTAGGCTCCGATATCACCTGCCCGCAGCTATCGGACACTATACCCTCGGCGGCATCGAGCATCCTCAGCTGTTCGGCATCGGCGGCCACCATATAATCGATATTGACGCAGACCTTATCTGTGCCTCCGAAGCTGTCGACCTCCAGACTGGCGACGACATCGCAGACCCTGCTGAGCAGCTCAAATCGCTTTATGTCGTCTGCACTGGCGAAAGCGGTCATTTTGACCTTGCCAGACACTCCGCTCTGCCGCAGCGAGCCAGTCAGATACTTGCCGTCTTTTATAGACCGGATATCGGTAAAGCTCACACCCTTAAACAAAAAGCATGGCGAGGGCATTCCCTGCCCCGTGGGCTCTAGGTCGCGAAGCTCCTTGGCGAAACCGAGAGTCAGCTCATTCAGCTTCAGCTCGTAGTCAACCGGCAGCGGCGGCACGGGGAAGCGGTGCTTCTCCAGAGCCGCGCCAAATCTATCCAAAAACGCGGGCAGATTATCTCGGCAAAGGCAAAAACCGGCTGCCGAAGCGTGCCCGCCAAAATTCACTAAGCAGTCGGCACAGTCGCTCAGCGCCGCATGGAGATCCAGACCCGCCGCGCTGCGCCCCGAACCGGTTATGTAATTTCCGTCCAACCGGCCGATTAGGCAGGGCAGGTTATAGTCGCTGGCCAGCATACCCGCGGCAATTCCCACCACACCGGTGTGAAAATCTCCGGCCTCAAAAATAAAGCCCTTCTGCCTGGCTTCGGCGATATTGAGCCTGGCGCAGATGGTATCGGCCATTTCGCTTTGGAGCCGGCGCCGCAGCAAATTGCATTCCTCCACAAACTGCGCAAGCTGCTGGCAGCGTATCGGATCGTCGCAAAGCAGCAATTCGGCACAGTAGCGGGGATCGTTTACGCGGCCCACAGCGTTGATGCGCGGTCCCATAAAGAAGCTGACAGATTTCGAGTTCAGCGGACGCCCGCGCACTCCGGATATATCGCCTAAAGCTCTAAAGCAGGGTCTCCGCCAGGCTTCTATTTCCGCCAGCCCCAAACGGCAAAGCAAACGGTTTTCCCCGGTCAGCTGCATCATATCGGTTATGGTGGCAAAGCTGGCGTAATCCAGCAGATCAAGGGGCGCCGCCTTGCCCAGGCGCAGATAAAGCGCAGCCAATACCTTCCAGGCTACAGCCGCCCCGCAAAGCCCGGCTTCCGGATAATTGCTATCGCTGCGCTGCGGATTCACAAACGCGTCGGCCCCAGGCCCGTCACCGCTGACCTTGTGATGGTCGGTAACTATCACCTTCAGTCCCTTAGCGTGGGCATAAGCCACCACGTCACCATTGGACGAGCCGCAGTCCACCGTCACCAGCAAAGAAGCTCCCAGGTCAGCAGCCAGATCGATCTCGTTCCGGTTCAGGCCGTAACCGTCACGGCCGCGCACCGGCAGGGCGTACTCAGCCAGAGCGTTCAAAGCCCGCAGACCGCGCACAAACAGCGCTGTAGCGCAAATACCGTCGGCATCGTAATCGCCGCAGACGAAAATCAGCTGGCCGTTAGCGATCGCCGCTTCAAGCAGCTCGGCGGCGATGTCGGCATCGGGCAGACTGCTGGGACTGTACAGCGCGGAAGCACTGTTAAGATTCCAGCGCAAATATTTTGCCGGCGTATCAATGCCTCGGTTTAGCAGCAGCTGGGCAAAGCGAGGGCTGCGCTTAATTTTGCTGGCCAACAGACCCGCGCGCTCGCTTTC
>JAFSXO010000329.1 GCA_017444045.1 bacterium
ACGAGCAAGCCGCCCCAGCGGCCGCCAATCCTGCGGCCCAGCCACCAGCAGCCCAGCACATAAGGCAGATAAAACACAAGCTGCGAGGCCAGCGCTGCCTGGCGGGACACGCCATAAAAGCGATAGAACAAACAGCTGACCAGGTAAGCCAGCGGAGGGTATGCCTCTGGCTTAAGCCCACGTCCGTCTTCAATGCGCATCCAAGTAACTACGCTGTTGCGGATAAACCTTCCGGAATGCTCAAACAGAGGCGCCTGATCGGCGGTGATCCACTGCCAGCCAGACCAAATAGCCCAAGCGCTGATAATAATAGCCAGGACAGCTTCCCACCACAGAATAGCAGAGGCCTTACCTGTCTTTTCCGAGCTGGGAGGAAGCTCCGCTTCAGACGCTGCCGAGCGCAGGGACTGGCGCACCTTCGACACATGAACGCGGGATAAGGATTCTGATGTCATAACAATTAGATTATTTTTACTTAACGGCAGATAGCCAAGCTAGGCAGACAGCCAAGCTAACGTCACACGGCCTCAGGCATTATGGCCAGCCGATGCGCATAAAAAATTCCTCTGCTGCCGCGCATCGCCAATATGCTGATTCACGCGGGCAGAGGAACTGCTGCACCTTAGAGAACGAAATGCTTAGAAGTACATTTCTTCGTCGTCATCGTCATCGAAGAAACGCCCACGCGGACGTCCTCCGCCTTCCTTGCGACTCCGCTCCTTGGCGTTCTCGCGCTTGTTGTTGCGCTTACGGTTACCCCTTCCCGACGAAGGAGCGCTTCCGAAAGGGTCACCGCCATAATCACTGAAATCGAAGGAGTCAAAGCCACCCTCGCGAGACCCAGAAGAACGGCCCTCGAAGGAACGGCCACCCCCAAAGGAGCGCCCGCCTGCAGATTTAGCAGAGCCTCCGCCGGACGCGGAGCGCGGCGAAGATGCGCCAAATGAGCGCGAACCATCTACACTGCGCGAGCTGCCAGCACCTTTGGAGTGATAGCAGTCTGAACAGTAGACCGGCCGAGAGCCAGTAGGCTGGAAGGGAACCTTTGTGCTTTTGCCGCATTCAGCACATACCGCATCGAACATGGGCCGCGGAGGACGCGAGACCAAATTTTCAGTGCCTTCGGGACGCACAGCTGCGTTGGCACTTTTGCGCTTAGCCCTGCAAGCTGGGCAGCGGCGCGGTTCACTGGTAAAACCTTTAGAAGCATGAAATTCCTGCTCACCAGCAGTGAAAACAAATTCTGCGCCACAATCCGCGCAAACGAGTTGCTTATCCTGATACAAGAACTTTACCCCATTTATCTAGGTAATTAAGCTTTATTACCTACTTATGACGTGTATCGCAACAGCTGCCCCACACTCAGAGCATTTATGTAAGGCTAAATAGCAATTGATGCTACTCGATCATGTGCCTTATCGTCACGCTTTAGGTTAGTGAATCGCTACCCTAAAGGCATCAGCCCTACATTGTTTTGCCCTGCAACTGTACGACTATACACAGCTTTACATTACGCTTGTTTTGGCTAAGAAATGTTAACTACCTGTAACATTTCTTAGCCAAACATATTATACGTTAGGAATTCCTGCTAAACCCTGCTGAAGCTCGCTATCGCTTAGCCCGCCATCTTCCATCGTGCCGTTATTGTACGCCTGATAAGCCGCCAAGTCGAAATAGCCAGTACCTGTAAGGCCAAGCAATATTTTTTTCTTAGCTCCGCATTCCCTGCAGCGCAAAGCTTCATCTATAGCTACCCGCAAGGCATGGCTGCTCTCAGGAGCGGGCAGATAGCCCTCCAAGCGAGCGAACAGCTTAGCGGCCTCAAACACCTTTGTCTGAGCGCAGCTGACAGCTTCTAAGCAGCCCATATTGTAGAGCTTAGAGACTAGGGGATTCATGCCGTGATAGCGCAGACCGCCAGCATGGCTGGGAGAAGGCATAAAACCGCTGCCCAGGCTGTACATTTTCATCAGCGGCGTCATACGGCCCGTATCGCCGAAATCATAGGCATATTTGCCCCTGGTCAGCGTCGGGCAGCTGTCGGGCTCAACCGCGACTAAACGCACATCCTTTTTGCCTTCCAGCTTATCCGCGACAAAGGGAGCGATCAGGCCGCCAAAGTTGGAGCCTCCGCCTACACAGCCTACCACTATATCAGGATAGAGACCGTATTTCTGCATCGCCTTGTGGCATTCCAGACCGATAATCGTCTGGTGCAAAATCACATGGTTCATCACACTTCCCAAAGCATAGCGGCAGTTTTCGGTCTGCAGAGCCAGCTCCATGGCTTCGGAGACGGCACAGCCCAAGCTGCCGCCCGTACCGGGGTGCTCGGCCAAAATGCGGCGGCCGACCGCTGTCGTTTCGGAAGGCGAAGGAATAACCTTAGCCCCGTAGGTTTCCATAACAGCCTTGCGGTAAGGCTTCTGCTCTGACGACACCTTTACCATAAAAACCGTTAGCTTCAGGCCGTAGAAGCCGCACGCCATAGACAGCGCCGTTCCCCACTGCCCAGCTCCGGTCTCTGTCGTTAGAGCATCAAGTCCCTGCCCCTTGGCGTAATAGGCCTGAGCCACGGCAGAATTCAGCTTATGGCTTCCTGAGGTGTTGGAGCCTTCAAATTTATAGTATATCTCTGCGGGAGTATCGAGATACTTCTCCAGATGATAAGCCCGCACTAACGGAGACGGCCGATACATAACATAGAAATCGCGCACCGCGTGAGGAATATCGATAAATCTGTCGGAAGTATTGAATTCCTGCTTAACCGCCTCGCGGCAGAATACGCGCTCCATGTCCTCCTTTGTTACCGGCTGCAGAGTCTGAGGATTAAGCATAGGCTCAATTGGCTCAGGCAAATAAGCCTGAAGATTAAGCCACGCCTGGGGCATCTCGCTCTCATCCAGGTAAATCTTATAAGGAATATCTGACACCATCGTATTAAAAGCTCCTTTACAATTACCACT
>JAFSXO010000029.1 GCA_017444045.1 bacterium
ATAATCCTGCCAAGGATAATGGCATTAAGCTTTTGGGAGCAAAGGGCTTCAAGCTCGGCGATGAAGAGGAAGACGAAATAGAAGATCTCATCAAGCGTCTTGATACCCTAGAGCGTCCCTGCGATGGCGAGGTCGGCCGTATTTACCACTGTGAGCAAGAAGCCGAAGACGCTTATGCTGACTATTTAGTCAGTCTGGCCGATGTAAAGCTTGACGATCTTAAGCTGGTTCTGGACTGCGCCAATGGAGCATCTTATAGGATCGCCCCGCGCGTGTTTAAGGCGCTCGGAGCCAATGCTATCGTGCTGAATGCCGAGCCAGATGGTCTGAATATCAACCGCGGCTGCGGCTCAACGCATTTGGAGCAGCTGCAGCAGAAGGTAAAAGAAGAGAGAGCCCAGCTGGGACTGGCGTTTGACGGAGACGCCGATCGCTGTCTGGCCGTTGACGAAAACGGCCAGACTGTTGACGGAGATCCCCTGCTCCTGATTTTTGCGCGCTATCTGCGCTCTCAGGAGCGCTTGAGCGGAGATTGTCTGGTTACGACCGTTATGGCTAATATCGGTCTTGAAGATGCCCTGCGGCGGGAAAAAATCTCTATGGTCCGCACTTCGGTGGGCGACCGCTACGTCTTGGCGGAAATGCAGCGGCTGGGCAGCAAGCTGGGTGGAGAGCAGTCTGGCCATATTATTTTCCTGGACCATGCTACGACTGGCGACGGCGTGCTCACGGGTCTGATGCTGTCGCAGGTCATGGCCAAGCAGAAGAAATCTCTTTCGGCTCTGGCGGCTGACTTTCATAAAACTCCGCAGCTTTTGGTCAATGTGCGCGTTGCCGATAAAAATCGCTGGCGGGAAACGGCAGAAGCCGAGGAAGCTGTAAAGAATGTAGAGCAGGCTCTGAGCGGGCGCGGCCGTTTGCTGATACGTCCGTCTGGAACAGAGAATTTACTGCGCCTCATGGCCGAAGGCCCTGACCTCGATGAGCTTGAGGGGCTTTTGCAGAGGCTTAAAGCGGTGTTTGAAAAGTATTGCCCAGCTGCCGATGAAAAGGGCGGCCAGGCTGAGCAGGCGCCGGATATAGCTTCATCTGCCCAAGATCTAATGGATATGGCCTCAGAGATTAAGAAGACCAAAGCGCTGCTGGCCAAATGCTCGCAGAAGGGCGATTGGGATGCCGTTATGTCATCGGCCAAGGCGATTGTGGCGCTGGCCGATAAGCTGAAGTCCTGGAGCGAGGCCGGACGCCGGCAGGCGCAGGCTTGGGAGGATTACGTTAAAAACGCCCGTTCGTCTGTTCAGCGCCTGTTTGCTGCTGAGCTGCGCGAGGGAGCGCAAGAAATTGGCTGGGAGTGCAGCACTATTACACTTTCGCCTCCTGAATACAGGCTGGGAAGGTTTACGGTCTTGGTTCATTTCGCCAAAGGACAGGCTGAGCTTCAGTATTGCCGCATGCCTTTGGCAACGGCTGCTGTCGATGCTGCCCAGGTCATCGAGGCAGCTCAGCAGGCCGAGCGTCTGCTGAATGGCGGCGATTTTGATGCCGAGAGATGCTTCGCTGATATGCTGGTCGCTTATAAGCGCCGTCTGGTTTTAGAGGGCAAAGCTTTGGGCGACAGAGTTAATTTGGTGGATCTTGTGCCGGAATTGGCTTTTCTGCGGCAGCTAGAGCAAAAGAGTAAACGGCGTAAGACGGGCGGAAGCCGGCCATACGACAAGGTTCAGTTTGCTTGGAATCTTTTGCGCACCTGGCACGAGCTGCACGGTTTGGAGTGTCACGGGCGTAGGTTAAATTTAGGGACAGCTACAATTAATTCTACAAAAAACAAGCAGAATGTATTGTTTTTAGATGAGGGCGGAACTCACGGGCAGTATTATCTAAGTGTTTGGTTTACGAAATAATCTATCGCTTCTAGGCTAAAGGGAAATAGGAGAGCTTTAAGCAAAATGGCAGACAATACCGCAATCGATGTTAAGGTCGCTGAGCATATCCTTAACCGCATGGGTGAGATCGGTCAGCCTCCAGAATTTGGCATACAGCTGGTCAACGTGGGCAATGAAGAGTATCTGGAGGTCTTGCAGCGCCAGTATTTGCGCCGTTTGCTTACCGAGGCGCGCGGCTCAGCCTTTAAGCTGGTACAGGGGTATTTTGGCGGCGGCAAAACACATTTTTTGCATTGCGTGCGCGACTTAGCCTGGAATGAGAATTTTCTTACCTCTATGGTCAGCCTGTCCCGCCAGGAGTGCCCTTTCGATGATCCCTATTTGGTCTATAAAGCGGTGGTCGGGTCTATAATGATGCCGCCCTCCGATGTGATGGGCTATGCTGTCCGCGGTCTGCCGGATGTGCTGCGTAGCTGGGCAGACAATAATCTAGCCGACATGACCGATGAGGCATTTAAAACCTGGTTTAAGGGAACCGCTCTGCGCATTCCGGTGCGCAACCATAATTTCCGCCGCGCCGTGGCAGAGTTTCTGAGCGCTTACCGAAACGGCGATGACCAGGCCGAGGTAATACTGGAAGCCTGGCTCTATGGTGAGGCCGTACCCCATGCGGATCTGAAGCGCTATGGGGTTTATGGGATAATCGATCGCAGCAATGCTCTGCAGAGCCTTTGCAGTATGGCGCAGCTATTTAAAGGATATGGCTTCCCCGGCGTAGTGATGATGTTTGACGAGGTCGACCGCAATCTGTCGCTGATCTCGGGCAAAAAACTGCGCACCTGGGTAGACAATCTGCGCCAGGTAATCGACATGTGCGGCGGCTCAGAGCTGCCCGGTGTCTTGTTCCTTTATGCGGTGCCGCCTGAGTTTATGCGCAATGTGGTGCCAGAGTATCCCGCTCTGGATCAGCGTCTGCGCTGCCCTCTGTCTATGTCTATGCGCAGCCCTCAGTCCGCGTTAATTGATCTGGAAAACTTAAGCATGACCCCCGATGCCTTGCTTAAGGCGATCGGCTTAAAGCTTCTCGATGTAGCCCAGGTCGCCTGGGGCTGGGACTGCAATCGCGCGCTGCAGGAAAAGAATGCCGCGGTCTTGGCCGACTGCATGTCTCGCTATATATTTGAATCCGGGCATCGCCGGCAGTTCGTCAAGGTCTGGATATCATTTCTGCAGACCCAGCGCTTCGGCGATGAGTATGAGATGACGCCTGAAGAGGCAGAGAGTCTGATGGCGTCCAATGACCGTTTCGGAGGGAGCGATCCCGAAGGTGCTTATATGGGCGGCGAAGACAGCGATCAGGATGATGCCTTTGACGACGAATTTAGGGATTTCTAGCCGTGCTGTAATGCCATAGCTATCTGTCGCGAGAGAGGAGTTGACTCATGCCCATTGGTGTAGGCGATTGGATTGAACATGCCTCGGGGGGCATCGGCAAGGTTGAGCGCATCACTTATGGCGGGCGCTCGATTATGGTGCGCTTTGAAAACAGCACAGGCTTGACAGTTATTCCCCTGTATGAAGCTGTAAAGGTAAACAGCGACGGAACCCGTACTGGCCAGATTCCCGTTCCGGTTGCCTCCCGTCAGGTGCGCACCATGCTCCCAGAGGGAAAAGAGGGCGAAATGCTGGCCCTGCGTTTGGTTGAAGCGCTGCGCACCGGTGTCGCTCCGGGACGGTGGGCGCATCTGTACTCCATAGGCCGTGATACCGAGCTGGCTTTGGTCGACTGCGATTTGCAGCAGTGCCGCGAAGGCGGGGCTGTGCGCGTTTTCTTAGGCGATTATGGCACCGGAAAAACCCATATGCTAGATTTGGTGCGCGAGCGGGCGCTGCAGGGCAATTTTGTGGTCGCGCGGGCGGTTCTCGATGAGCAGGATGTCTCGCCCAGCCATCCTCAGCGCGTGTACCGCGCGCTTTTAGACGGAATAAGCTACCCAGATTGCGACGATGCCGAGGGGCTTTATCATCTTTTTAAGCGCGCTGTGGATCTGCACCGCCTGCATACGCTGTCTGCTGCTGAGCAGAGCGAGGCCGAGGAATGGCGGGAGCTGCTTCAGGCGTCCGATCGCAAATGGCTGATCAATCTGTTTTCCCACGACAAGAAGCACAACCACGCCTACC
>JAFSXO010000330.1 GCA_017444045.1 bacterium
CGCCGAACGCTACTCAGTCACAGTTCACGAGGGCTGGAAAACCGCTCAGGAGCGCATAAAGAGAGAACTGGAGGATATGGCTGAGGACGATATAAAGAAACAGCATCGCAACGCGGATCGCGCCAGAACCAAGAAGGTTACGGCAGAATACTCCGATATCATGTACAAATACCTGATGCTGCCTATCTGGATTTCGTCCTATAGATATAACGGCAAGGTTTATCAGTTTATGGTCAACGGCCAAACGGGTAAAGTCGCCGGCGACCGCCCTTACTCCATGTGGAAGATAGCCTTTGCGATCGCCATATTCTTGATTATCTGCTACTTCTTCTTCGGCGAAGGTGAAGGCTAAGCGCTAACATGATTGGCATTGGCTCAGGAGTAAGCAAATAGCAATGAAACGCCAATATTTAGTGATAGGCTTAGGGCGCTTTGGCACCAGCCTGTCCATATACCTGCACAATCTCGGCGCCGAGGTTATGGTAGTCGACAAGCGGGAGAGTCTGGTCAACGAAATTGCCGACTCGGTAACCCACAGCCTAATAGCCGACACAACAGATGAGCGCGCCGTCAAGGATATGGGCATCGACCAGTTTGACAACGTTATCTGCGCTATAGGCAGCGATATCGAAGCCAGTCTGATGACCACCCTGCTGATGCGCGAATTTGGGGCCAAGCATCTGACCTCCAAAGCCAGCACAGGTCTGCACGGACGTCTCTTAGAAAAGATAGGCGCCGACCGCGTAGTCTATCCCGAGCGCGATATGGCCTACAAATTAGCGCGCGATTACCAGGCAACTCCCGGCATCGAGGAGCTTATGACCTTTACGGTCAACCAGAAGATGTTTGAGTTCAAGGCTCCAGCAGCCTTCAACAAGCACACGCTTAAAGAGCTGCACCTGCGCCACACCTTTGGCATCAACGTTGTCGCCATAAGACGCGGCGAAAGCATCGTAACCTCTCCTGGTGCCAACGAAATAATATACCAAGGCGACGGTATGCTGGTCGTAGGAGAAGTCGAAAAGGCCCTGCGCGCTCTGCAAAACCTAGAAAGAAACAAATAACAAACCATAGGAGGGCTATATGACCCAGAACAATTCATTGCCCACTGCCGATATAGGCGTCTTTGGCGGTTCAGGCTTCTACAGCCTATTTAACGATGCCGAATCGCTGTGGATCGATACACCATACGGCGCTCCCAGCGCCAAAATAACCATTGCCGATGTCGGCGGAAAAAAGGTTGCCTTCCTGCCCCGGCACGGTGTCGACCACAGCTTCCCTCCTCACCGGGTTCCCTATCGCGCCAATTTATGGGCTATGAAATCCATCGGGGTAAAGAAAATATTAGCCCCCTGTGCCGTAGGCTCGCTTCAGCCAGAGCTCAAGCCGGGCAGCTTTGTTATCTGCGACCAGTTTGTCGACCGCACCTCAGGCCGAGCCAGCACCTTCTTCGACGGGCCTAAAGTAACCCACGTCAGCACCGCCGATCCCTACTGCCCCACTCTGCGCCAGCAGGCCATCGCTATAGGCCAGGAGATGAATCTGGACATACACGGCGAGGGCACCATGGTGGTAATCGAAGGCCCGCGCTTTTCCACCCGCGCCGAAAGCAAGTGGTTCTCCTCCATGGGCTGGTCGGTAGTGGGCATGACCGGCTTCCCCGAATGCGTGCTGGCCCGCGAGCTGGAGATGTGCTATGTGAATATCTCGCTGGTTACAGATTACGATGTGGGCACCGAAGGCTTAGTCGAGCCGGTTACCATGGAAGAGGTCGCCCGCGTCTTCGCCAAGAACACCCAGAGCGTTAAGGATCTAATCCTGAAGCTGTGCGACCGCATCGACGTTAACGAGGACTGCAGCTGTATGCACGCGCTCAGCGGCGCCAACTAGTTTCCTAGCTATACATATAAATAACAAGAACGGCATAGGCAGCAGCCTATGCCGTTCTCGTGTATATTGCCCTTATCTCGCTTAGTTATCGCCGGCGAACATCGCTTCGATCTCATCCTTGAGATGGCTGTCGATAATGCGCCGCTTGACCTTGAGCGTAGGGGTAATCTCACCGCTGGCCTGCGACAGCTCGCGGTTAAGCAGATGGATCCTGCGCACGTTCTCATAATTGGACAGCGGCTCGCACACCTGGCGCACGATATCCTTGTACATGCTTACGACCTCGGGAAGCTTCACCAAAGCATCGCGGTCGGCAAAGCTCAGCTTCTGATCCTTAGCCCATCCCTCAAGCTTCTCGAAATTGGGCACGATAATGGCCGCCACATATCCGCGGTTGTTGCCGACCAGCACCGCCTGCGCAATAAACAGATTGCCGCACAGCGCCAGCTCTATGGGCTGCGGGGCGACATTCTTGCCGTTGGACAGCACCAGTATCTCCTTCTTGCGATCGGTAATGGTCAGGAAACCGTCTTCATCAAATTCGCCGATATCGCCGGTATGGAACCATCCGTCTTCATCGACGACTTCTCGGGTAGCATCGGGCAGACCGTAATACCCCAGCATAATGTTGGAGCCGCGCGCGATAATCTCGCCGTCGTCAGCGATTTTTACCTCAACATAAGGAGGCACTATGCCAACAGTACCGATTCTGGACTTATTCGGATAATTCACCGCCAAAACGGGAGCAGTCTCCGTAAGGCTATAGCCCTCTAAAATGCACAGACCCACATCAGAAAAGAACTCAGCGACATCGCGCCGCAAGGGAGCGCCGCCTGAGATAAAGAACCGCACATTGCCGCCGACCTTTTCGCGCACCTTGGAATAGACCAGCTTATCGTAAAGCGCGTGCTGGGCCTTCAGGAAAAAGGACACGCTGCCCTTCGCCTTCGCTTCTCTATATTCACGGCCCACCTTGATGGCCTGCTGGAATACTTTGTTGCGCATTCCGCCGGCAGACTGCTCCACAGCCTTAGCAAAAACCTTCTCAAAAAGGCGCGGTACGCTGGGCACAATGCTGGGCTTAAGAATCACCATATCGCTGGTTACGGTAGCTATGCTCTTGGAAAAACCGATGGCAGCACCGCCAGACATCAGCGCGTAGTGAGCGATGCGCTCAAACACGTGCGACAGCGGCAGAAACGAGAGCTGATAATCGCTCGGACTGACACCGAGAACAGCTTTAGCCAGCGGCACAGCCTGGCAGACGAAATTGGCGTGCATCAGCATAGCGCCTTTGGGATCGCCGGTCGTACCCGATGTATAAACGAGGCTGAAGACATCGTCGGGCTGAACGCTGTTAAACATCTCTTCCATCTGCTGATGGTTTTTCTTCAGAGCCTCGCGCCCGGCCTGAATAAAATCATCCCAAGACCACAGGCGCACTCCTTCTGGCACTTCAACACTATCGCGCTCAAACGGCTCGATGCATACGACATGGCGCAGATGGAAGCATTCGCTAGCCACATTGAGCACACGTGTCAGGTGGTCGCTGTCGGGAGCTACAACCAAACGCGCCTCGCTGCCCTTGACGATAAAGGCCATTTCGCTTTGGCTTAGCGTGGGATACATGGGGACATGGATACAGCCGATATACCCAGCGCCCTCATCTATAACTGGCCATTCCTGCCGATTGTTGCAATAATTGGCCACGCGGTCTTCTTTTTCAAAGCCCAGCTCTATAAGGTTTGAGGCAAAGCACTGCACCTCTTCAAAGACCTGGTTATAGGTCTTAAACTCAAAGCGCTTGCCTACCCTTTTGCCCACATAGGGGTGGTCACCCCACCTTCTGACTGTTTCGCGAAAGACACCGGGAATGGTTTTGAAGGGGCACTCGGTATCGCTGGCTAGCCAACTTAGTAAAGCATGAGGTACGGGGAAACCGTCTTTTATAGACATTTAATTAACCTTTCCGGCGCAAGTGGAACACAAAGTGCGAAGCGCCAAAACGCAGCTCGTCGTTATCATAAATCTGGGTCTGAACTTCGGGGAGCAGACGCGTGCCGTTGACATAGGTTCCGTTAGAGCTGCCCAGGTCTTCGATGAAGACCCCCGCGTTCTGACGGACAATACGCGCGTGGCGGCGGGAAACCGAGCGGCTGCCCGTCACAGCTTCCAGGGCGACATCGTTGTCTGCCGTGCGCCCTATGGTCACATTTTCCAAAGAGATATAAAATACGGGCTTACCGCCCCGGGCTTCTAAAGCACAGTACGCCCCGGCGCGCAAAGCGGCCTCTTCGGGAGAAATGGCCGGAACAGAGGGTGCAGGAGCAGAACTGGGAGACGAAACAGGCTGCGCATATGCCGGCACAGGCGACGGCGCTGCGGCAGGGACAGGAGTGGCTACAGGGGCAGGAGTATAAGCAGGCGTAGGAGGAGCCGGCACGGGCCGCGGGGGAGGCGCAGGCACAGGAGCGGAAGAGATCGGAACAGGACGCGGCGCCGGCGTAGGACGGGCACTGAAGCTGCCGGGGAAATCCGGTACACGCTCTGACCTGGGCGCCTGCCGAGGCTGATAGTCCGGGTTCAGGCGTATCTTAACGCCCGTTAGGTTATAGCCGCATTTCTCGCAGAACATCGATCCCGTCAGGCTCTCGTAATCGCAGCGCGGGCACCTTATCATAGTTTATACCTCCCTCACCCATCATAAGAATAAAGACAGCTGATTATAAAAGTAAATTCTTAATCAAATCCGCGTAGTTTTCCTCTATTACGCGATGCTTGACCTTCATGGAATGAGTCAGCTCGCCCGCAGCCAGCGAAAAGTCATGCGACAGAATAGCAATGCGCTTCACCTTTTCGTAGTTGGAAAGATTTAGACAGGCATCGTGGACATCGTTATTGATGATAGCGCGCAGCTCGCTATTCTGCGTCCAGTCCTCAATAGTTCCGGGCAGCTCCTTTTGCTTGGCCCATTCGGTTACCTTATCCATATCAGGCACGATAAGCGCCGCGATGTGCTGGGCGTTATCGCCCACCAAAACCGCCCGCATAATCCACTTGCTGCGGCACAGAGCCTGCTCAATACCGGCGGGAGCCACATTCTTGCCGTTGGCCAGCACGATTATGCATTTCTTGCGATCGGTTATGCGCAGATTGCCTTTGTCATCAAACTCGCCAATATCACCGGTATGGAAATAACCGTTAACATCAAAGGTAGCCGCGGTCTCCTCGGGATGCTTATAGTAGCCGCGCATAATGTTGGGGCCGCGCACTACGACCTCGCCATCCTCAATCCTAACATCAAGACCGTCCATAATCGGGCCGACAGTTCCGGGCTGAGGACTGTTAAAGTGGCACACAGACAGCACCGGGCTGGTTTCGGTCAGGCCGTAGCCTTCCAGAACCATAATATCCAGATCGTTAAAGAACTGGGCCACCTCTTTGCGCAGGGGAGCCCCGCCGGAGATAACCACGCGTATATTGTCTCCCAGCCGCTTTTTAATGTCCTTGCTCAGCAGGCTCTGGGCCATGGCCTGCTGTGCCCGCAAAATCCTGGACACGCGGCCTGCCCGCATGGCCGCCCCGTAAGAGCGACCGACCTTGATCGCCCATTTCAGCGAAGGCGCCCGCTTAATATTCGTATTAATCATTATGCGGTCGTACATTTTATGCAGAAAAACGGGCACGCAGGGCAGTACCGTAGGCTTAAGGTCAACCAAATCCTGCATCAGCATGTGAATGCCCTGAGTATAGGCGAAGCACGCCCCAGCTGCGGTATAGAGGTAGTTTATCGCCCGTTCAAAGACATGCGATAAGGGAAGGAAGGAAATCTCCACATCGTCCTGGCGCGGCAGGATGCGCTCCTGAAGCAGATGCGCCTGCGAGCAGAGGTTGCCGTGCATCAGCATAACGCCCTTGGGGTCTCCGGTGGTTCCGGAAGTGTATACCAGGCTAGCGACGTCCCAGGCGCGCAGCTTTTTCTGCAGATAATCTATGTGATTGGCATTATTGTTATAGCGAACCTTACCGAACTCGATAAACTCATCCCAAGTCCACAGATGCTTGGAGCTGGTCTCTCCGGTAGGTGTAATCGCGATTATATGCTCAAGCTCGGGGCAGTCATTCTCAATGGAAAGCAGCTTGCGCAAATGATCAGCACTTCCCGCTACCGCTATTTTTGCCCCGCAGTCGCGCAGAATGTAGGCCAGCTCCTGTTTGCTCAGCGTAGCGTACATAGGCACGTGAATACAGGCCGCAAAAGCGCTGCCGTAATCGACTACGCGCCACTCGGGACGGTTGTCGGAGAAATTAGCGATGCGATCCCCAGGCTGCAGGCCGAGAGAGATCAAGGCCGAAGCAAAGCCGCAAATCTTCTTATACACATCGTCGTAGGTTTCAAATTCAAAGTGATCGCCTACGCGCTTGCCCACAAAGGGGCGGTCCTTAGAAATATTATATGCGTGCATAAACAGCTGCGGCGTCGTGGTATACGGAGCCGTTTTAGCCCATTCCAAGAGCTCGGGGAATACGGGGAATTCAGCCCCGACGGGTATCAGCTGTCCTTCGATGGCAGTCGCTCCGGCTATTCCGGCAAAGCAAGAATCTAATTTAGCCATAAATCCGTCACCTTATTATCTAAGTCTGCATAAATGTCTGCATAAATTAATGTGCTTCACCATACCAAATATAAAGAAGTATTCCTTTTTTTGCCCGATTATTTTTCTGGCAAACACTACTTAATTCAATGTCGGTAACTATTAGCGCAAGTTAGCCTAGCATTATGCCCCCTAAAGAATGGCTATGTCGTTTAGTTAGTGTTTCGCATACATATTTGCGCTACACCAGCTTCCGCGCCGGCACTGCTTTGCTTCGCTCAGATGTGCCTTGCGCGGAACTGGTTACGCGCTGAATCTAAAAATTCCAGGATATATGCGCGTTTTTCCGAAAAAATAAGATTCACGCGGCTCTAGATCAGAGCCACAGCCCACCAGACATGTCAGGACATATCTGACAGACAAGAATTACAAATAAGTTAAGGAGCCATAGCCCATGAGCAAAGCACCAATAGCGCTTCTGCTGGTGGCTTTAGCCTTACTAGTCGGCTTAGTCGCCTGCGATCATAATGCCCAGGCCCGACCGCGCCTGGGAGCAAAAGGAGACCAAAAAGTGGCCAACACCAAACAAGCAACCCTGTCCTTGGAATTATCCTCGGGACAGGCTCCAACCGAAGCGTCGGTTACCCAGCCCAAGGCTAAAACCACGCCTCTCGATTCCGCCTCGACAGCAACTCTGCTTAAACGGCTGCCCGCGATGCCCAGCGCCGAAGGACTGCAAAAGGATTTTGCCAAGCGTCCCGAAACGCTGCCCGCTCCGCGCACAGGCGAAACGGTGAGTGTGCCATTTCCCGCACCTGAAGACCTGAAGCCGCCTACGCCGCCACAGGAAGACACCATCGACCAGGGCAAGCTAAGCGTTCTGCGCTATGCTCCCGAAGGCGACGTGCCCATGGCCCCTCAAGTCTCAGTCACCTTCTCGCATCCCATGATCGCCTTAGATTCGCAGACCGGCGCTTCCCAGAACGTACCGGTTAAGCTGGAGCCGCAACCAGAAGGATCCTGGCGCTGGCTGGGAACAAAAACCATCATATTTGACCCCAAAGCTCAGCGTCTGCCTATGGCCACCAGCTACAAAGTTACCATAGCCAAGGGAACAAAATCTATAAACGGACTGGTCCTCGACGAAGAGGTCAGCTTCAGCTTTAAGACCCCCACTCTTAATCTGCTCAGCGTCAGCCCGAGCGGCACTTCAACACCGCTGGATCCTCTGATTCTGCTCAGCTTTAATCAGGCTATCGACAGCAGTAAAATCCTCCCCTTCGTCACCCTGCAAACCGAAGGCAGCAAGGAGCTTCCCTTCCGCCTGGCCACAGAAAAAGAGCTCCAGGCAGACAGCAGAGCCCAAGCGCAGATGGAGGATAAGCCCGCCAATCGTTTTCTGGCCATCAAGCCCAATGGCGATCTGCCCAAGAACACCAAAATTTTCGCGGGCATAAAAAAAGGTACGCCTTCCGCCGAGGGTCCGCTGACCACAGGCAGCGTACAGACGCGCTCGTTTACGACATACGGTCCCTTCAGACTGGACCATGCCGAATGCGGCTGGAGAGATGAGCCGGCTCCTCCGGGAACCCCCTGGCGCATTTACTTCACCAACGAGGTCGACGATGACAGCTTTGATCCGTCCGCACAGATTACCGTAACCCCCGAGCTCGAGGGTATGCGCGTCTCCTGCGGCGGCAGCTGCATAACCATCACCGGCAACAGCAAGGGCCGCACCTCTTATAAGGTGACCTTCGACAAGTCGCTGGGAGATGTATTCGGGCAGGATCTGGAAAAAGACGCGACCTGCTCCTTTGAGATGGGCTCAGCCACCCCCAGCATCCAAACCGTTGGCGGCAGCCTGGTCGTGCTCGACCCTCAGGGACCGCGCTCCTACTCGCTGTACACCATTAACGAGCCTAAGCTCGACGTTAGCATATTCGCGGTTAAGCCCGAGGACTATCCCCAGTTCCTCGAATGGCGTTCCGAACAGATGAGCTGGCGGGTGCGCAACGGACGCGAAAAGGCTAAGCTCCAGAGACCGGGACGCGAGGTCTTTTCCGGCACCATTAATACCGACAAGGTCAAGGACGCCTTCGTAGAGACGCGCATCGACCTCAGCAAGGCCCTTAATAAAGACGGCTTAGGACAGGCCTTTGTCGTAATAAGAACGCGCCACAGAGATAAGGACGATGACGAAACTATCATAACCTGGATTCAGGCCACGCGCATCGGCCTAAGCGCCTATGCCGATTCCGAGACCATGACCGCCTGGGCCACCGAGCTCAGCACCGGCAAGCCCCTGACCGATGCCACCATCAACGGCAAAAAGACCAACGATCAAGGCATACTGTACATAAAAGGGCATTGTGACGACAACATGATCATCGCCAAACGCGGCGAGGATACGGCCTTCCTGCACTCGGTCAATTCCCTGTTCTCCACCAAAGAGCACGACCGCTTCAAGTGGTACACCTTCAGCGATCGCGGCATTTATAAGCCCAAAGAAAAGGCCTGCTTCAAGGGCTGGCTGAGAGAGATGACCGCCGGACCCGAAGGCGACATAGTGCCGGTAACCTCCAAGGTCAGAAGCATTGAATGGAGCGTAAGCGACTCCCGCGGCAACGAATTCGCCAAGGGCCAGAGCGAGCTGTCGCCATACGGTGGCTTTGACCTCAGCGTTACCATTCCCGACAATGTCAATTTAGGCAAAGCCCGCCTTAAAGTAAGGGCGGTGCTGAACGATGCCAGCGCTGACAAAGTCAGTGCAGGCCGCTTCAGCAGCAACAACGCTAAGGATGAGCTCACCTTTGATATTCAGGAATTCCGCACTCCCGAATTTGAGGTGCAGACCAAAAACGAACAGAGCGTCAGCCTTCTTGGCGAAGTGAGCAAGGTAAGCGCTACCGCCAATTATTACGCCGGCGGCAGCCTCTCCCGCGCCAAGACGCACTGGAACGTAACCGCTACTCCCGGCAGCTACAGCCCGCCGGGATGGGACAAATATATCTTCGGCGTATGGCGCCCCTGGTGGAGCTGCTATTGGCTCCCCAGCCCTAGCGGCGAGGCTGTCAAGGAAGAATTCGACGGCGTAACCGACAGCAACGGCAAGCATACGCTCAGCATGAACTTCATCAGCTCGAACGAAGAGGACCGCGCCCCCATCGCACCTACTGCGGTTACCGTATCGGCGGCAATCAGCGACCTTAACGAACAGACCTGGAGCTCTAAGACTAACCTCTTAGTGCATCCTTCTGAGCTTTACGTCGGTATCAAGCCCGCCAAGCAGTTCGTGGAGCGCCAGGTTCCCATCAATTTAGAGTGCATCGTCACCGATATCGACGGCAAAGCCAAGAGCGGCACTGAGATAAAGCTGCGCTCAGCCTGCATCAGCAGTGAATACCGCCACGGCAAAACCATCGAGATAGAAGAGGACATCCAGGAGCAGACCCTCAAGAGCGGCTCCGACGCCATCAAGGCGCAGATTAATCCCAAACAGGGCGGCCACTACCGCATTACCGCCGAAGTCAGCGACAGCAAGGGACGCCGCAACCGCACCCAGCTGATTATTTGGGTGGCCGGAGGCCCGCAGGTCAAGAGCCGCAAGGTCGAGCAGGAGCACATCGAGCTGGTGCCCGACAAGCAGGAATACAAGGTCGGCGAGACTGCGGAGATTCTGGTAGTTTCCCCGTTCTTCCCCGCCGAAGGCATATACACCCTTAACCGTTCGGGTGTTGTCAGCAGCGAGCGCTTTACCATGAAGGACAGCTCCTACACGATTAAAGTGCCCATCAAAGAGTCTTACATCCCCAACCTGCACCTGCAGGTCGAGCTGCTGGGCAAGCAGGAGCGCATCAACGACGACGGTACCCCGGCCAAAGATACAGCCGCCCGTCCCGCTTACGCGTCTGGCCATCTCAGCCTTTCCATTCCAGCCTACGAGCGCACTCTGAAGCTCGAGGTTAATCCCGCCAGCAAGAAGCTCGCCCCCGGTTCCGACACCGCGGTCGAGGTAACTCTTAAAGACAGCCAGGGTCAGCCTGTCGCCGACAGCGAGGTCGCCCTGGTAGCCGTTGACGAGGCCGTGCTGGCGCTGATCGGCTACAAGATTCCCAGCCCGATTGGGATTTTATACACTGCGCGCGGCAACCAGTTCAGCAGCCGCGACCTGCGCTCCCTGGTGCAGCTATGCGATCCGGGCGAGCTAGAACCAGCAAATGCTCCGCCGCAAGAAGTTTGCAGAATGGTGGTTAGGGACGAGGACAACGTCTGCTACGAAAGCGCTCCGGCTATGGCGGGCGGCGCTATGATGAATGCCATGGGAGCAGCTCCGAGGATGCTGATGAAGTCAGCGGCCGCGCCGGTCCCGAAGGCAGCATCTGTCGACACATCTGGCGGTGCGATAGCTATGCGCAGCAATTTCGATCCTCAGGCTCTGTGGGTAGCTTCTGTCCACACCGACGCCCAGGGCCGCGCCCGCACATCCTTCCACCTGCCCGACAACCTCACGCGCTACCGCATTACCGCGGTTGCCGCCGACAGAAACCATAAATTCGGCTATGGCGAGAGCTCTTTAACCGCCTGCCTGCCCGTTATGGTGCGTCCTTCTCTGCCCCGCTTCCTCAACTTCGGCGACAACGCTGATCTGCCGGTCTTGGTACAGAACCAAACCGACAAACCGATCAATGTTTGCATTGCCGCCAGAGCGCAGAACCTCACCATCAGCGAGCCCGCTGGCCAGACCTTCTCGGTACCCGCCAACGATCGCCTGGAAGTGACCTTCCCTGCCAAGACTCAGGAAGCCGGAAAGGCTAGAGTTCAGTTCGCCATAACCGCCGGCGACTTCAGCGATGCCGCCGAAGTGACTATCCCAGTGTGGACGCCCTGCACCAGCGAGGCCTTCGCCACCTACGGACAGATCGACAAGGGCGCCATCAAGCAGCCAGTCAAGTATCCGCAGGATGTATGGCCGCAGTTCGGCAACCTGGAGATTACCACATCGTCTACAGCGGTACAGGAGCTTACCGATGCCTTCATCTCCCTGCAGAGCTACCCGTTCTCCTGCTCCGAGCAGATCTCTTCGAGGATAATGACTGCTGTCGCGCTCAAGGACGTGCTTACCGCCTTCAAGGCCGACGGTATGCCCACTCCCCACGAGATGCAGGCTAAGCAGAACGAGGACATCGAGATTCTGCTCCGCCGCCAGGAATACAACGGAGGCTTCCGCACCTGGGATGACAGCGAGAAGGTTTACCCCTACATAACCCTGCACACGACCCGCGCTCTGTTATACGCTCAGAAGGCCGGCTACGGTCAGACCAGAAAGGTCGACAAAGCCGTAGAAAAAGCTTTGGAGTACGTCAGTAACATCGAGCGCTACATCAACGAGCGCTACTACTCCGAGCGCGAGCGCCGCTTCCTGAGAGCCTACGCTGTAGACATCCTGCGCGAAGCCGGCAAGGCCAACGCCGACAAGGCCAAAGCCATACTCAGCGGCTATAAGCTCGATGATCTGTCTTTGGACACCATCGGTTTTGTGATCCCCACTCTGTCCGACGCAGCCGCCAAGGATGCCCAGGCCAAGAATTACATCGAACAGATACGGCGCCTGCTCAATAACCGCGTAAGCGAAACCGCCGGAGCCGCCTGCTTTACCGATTCTTACAGCGATAATAACTATCTGCTGCTCGGCTCAGACCGCCGCACCGACGGAATCCTGCTGCGGGCCATGATCATCGATCAGCCCAAGAGCGACCTCATTCCCAAGCTCGTCCGCGGCCTGCTCGCCCACCGCAAACGCGGCTCCTGGAGCAACACTCAGGAGAACGCGTTCATCCTGATAGCGCTCAACGACTACTTCAACACCTACGAAAGCGTAACGCCCAATTTCGTGGCCAACATCTGGCTGGGCAGCGACTACGCGGGCAAGCACACCTATAAAGGACGCACGACAGAATACCAGGAAACCAAAGTTCCCATGCGCTATCTGTCCGAGCATCCCGCCACCGACCTGATCATGGCTAAAGAGGGCGAGGGCAGGCTCTACTACAGACTGGGTCTGAAGTACGCTCCCAAGAGCCTGAAGCTAGTTCCTATGGACTGCGGCTTTGAGGTAGTGCGCACCTACGAGGGCGCCGACAATCCCGACGACGTCAAGCGCCTCAGCGACGGTACCTGGCAGATCAAGCTGGGCAGCCGCGTGCTGTGCAAGGCTTCGATGACCGTCCCCAGCCGCCGCTACCACGTAGCGCTGATCAACCCTATGCCAGCCGGCTTAGAGGCTCTCAATCCAGCGCTCAGGGTAACTGAAGAGCTTCCCGACACCAAGGAAACTATCGAAAGAGACACTCCGTTCTGGTGGTGGGGTCCGTGGTACGAGCACGCCAACCTGCGCGACGAACGGGCAGAGGCCTTCTCTACCCTAGTGCCCTGCGGCGTTTATGAGTACAACTTCGTCGCCCGCGCCACAACCGAAGGGACCTTCATTGTTCCTCCCGCCAAAGCGGAAGAGATGTACAGCCCTGAAGTCTTCGGCAGAAGCGCCAGCGACAAGGTTGTCGTAGTGCCGTAATAGCTAGTCCGCGAGCATTCCGCGTCACGAGTTTTTCTAAGTAAAAATCTGGAGCGGGACACGCCGGACAATAAACGATCAAAAAAGCGTCAGACTTCTGTCTGGCGCTTTTTTGATCGGCAAATAGATTTGCGCTGCACCAGCTTCCGCGCCGGCACTGCTTCGCTTCGCTCAGATGTGCCTTGCGCGGAACTGGTTACGCGCGTAACCAGCTAAAGACGCCAGAAAGTACAAAAGCAATCAGAACCAATGCCAGAAGCCTTAAGCTCAGTGTCGTTTAGTTAAGCAATGGCCAATAGATCCCCATTATGACTCCCCCTAAAGGATGGCAGGGGGAGATGTCGCGAC
>JAFSXO010000331.1 GCA_017444045.1 bacterium
AAATATAGTCTATTTTTTTGGATCAGCTTTTTCTACAACTACCGTGGCGCCGACAGCGTTTTTAATGACCACAGAAGTACCAGTAGCGATGGCCTTGCCGTCGCTACTGCGCGCCGGGCTCTTTTGGCGTCCCCTGGAATCGCGGTAGATTATTTCGCCAGTGCCGTCCTCGGGAATGGCCGTATAGACTTCTCCCACTATGCCTTCTAGAACATCCCGCTTAACTACAGAGCCACTGCGCAAAAAAACCTTGAAAAATACGTAGTTAAAGCCCAGCATAGTTATAGCCGACAGCACTACGGAGATAAGCATACTGGGCAGAGCGCCCAAACTAAACCCATGGTACAGGATCAGTCCGTAAGCGCCTAAGCTAGTCGTAAAGAAGGCTATACCAGTAGGGCTAATGACCAAACCAGGAGAATCGCCGCCGTCTCCTATGCCGCCTCCGTCATCGCCGCCTAAGAAATAGGCCAGCCCGCAGCATACGATTCCCAGACCGACGAGACTGCTGTAAATCAGCGTTAAATTAAGACTCTCAAGCACCTCGCTGGCGTTGTTGAGCAGTTCCATGCTATCCTCCACGTTGCTGTTACTATCTCTCTGGCAAAGAGCGACAAATATTTATATTTCTATTAGGAAAAATTCAAACCTTCTACGCAACCAATGCTAGTGGCTTAAGAGGCGCAACTTCTCCCCCTGCCATTCTTTACAATGTCATTTAGTTAGTGTTTCGCGAGCATGTTAGCGCTGCACTAGCTTCCGCGCCGGCACTGCTTCACTGCGCTCAGATGTGCCTTGCGCGGAACTAGTTACGCGCTTAATAACATTAACAACAGCGAGACATGCCCAGCACAGCCACTGTCTCAGTAATATCAGTCCCTGTCTCAATAAAATAAGGGAGATTCGAGCATTTGCACGTATAGCGAAGGACAGTTACTGCTGCGAGCTAATTCGAGCATAGCATACGCATATAGCATAGCGAGCTTAACGAGGCGAAATGCCGTACGCTGTGACAGCGCGAATCGCCTTACAAAAATGCTCATGCATTTATTACGCCTGCGCCTGCTTACACGCGAGCTATAAGCCAACAGACAAAAAAACAATACATGCTGATTTACGGGCAGACAACGAGGGATTATCATGCCAGACATACCCAAGGAATACCAATACGAACGTCTCATTCGCCTAATTGGCGCCGATAGCTATCAGCGCCTCAGCCGGGCGCATGTATTAATTATGGGAACAGGCGGCGTGGGTTCATGGGCTACAGAGGCACTTGCCCGCTTAAATATTGGGCATTTCACCTTGGTCGATTACGATACAGTGCGGCCTTCAAACATAAACCGCCAGCTAATAGCCCTGCCCCGCCACCTGGGACGCCTGAAATGCGAAGTGATGCGGGAGCGCATTTTAGAGATCAATCCCGAAGCGCAAGTGATATGTCTGCCCATCAAATACCTTCCCGCGCGCAGCGATGAGGTCTGGTCCGGTCAGTACGATGCCATAGTTGACGCCATCGACAATATCACCGCGAAATGCCACCTTATTAACCAGGCCCGACAGCGCCAGGTTCCCATCGTAACCTCAACAGGAGCCGCCGGGCGCCTCGACCCCAGCAAGGTCAGAATTGCCGATCTAAGCCATACCAAAATTGATCCCGTGGCTCTGCAGGTGCGCAAAAAGCTGCGCCGCGATTACTACTATCCGTCCAACAAATCATTTCACGTTCCCGCCGTATATTCTGAAGAAATACCCCGTCCGCCCGCAGATACCGCAGAGCTTATCAGTTCGCTTGGTCAGGACGCAGGCAGCAATATCGTAGACAGCGATCCAGACGAGGACCGTCCCCGGCGCCACGCTCCTCCCTACGGCACATCATCCTTTGTGGTGGGCACCTTCGGCATGTTTGTAGCCGGAAAAATAACCGAACTGTTGCTAACCGCCATGGACAGCAGTAAGTCCGAACCGCCAAAGGCTGAATAATCTTGACATATACAAACTAATAATGATATAATGCTCTCTTATTGGCAACCTACTGCCGATAAGAGAGCATTATCAAGGGAGGCTGTCATGCCGAGCTTCAGCAATATGGCCATCGCTGTTTTGGGGGGAGGAAACTGCGCCCATTCTCTTTCCTGCTACCTCACCAGTCTGGGCTGCTCCGTGCGCCTTTGGGCCCGCAATCTCAGCCATCTGTCTCCCTGCGTGCGCCAAGAACACCACATCGAAGCCTACGGAAAGCTAAACGGCGATTTTCGCTTCTATTCGGTCAGCAGCGATCTGGCCGAAACGGTACGCGGATGCCACATTATTTTTGTGGCGACCGTAACTACTGCCTATGAAGACGTTGCCGCTCACTTAGCACCATTTTTAGAGAGCGGGCAGACCGTAGTGCTGTTTTCCTCAAAATTAGCAGGATCGGTGCTTTTCTCCAAGGTTTTGCGCGATCTCAATCCCCAAATTGCCGATCAGATCACCGTAGCCGAAACCGATGCCCTCTTCGCTTCGCGCCTGCAGAGCAACGCTACACTCTGGGTTCGCGGCATTAAGCGCTGGAATCTGGTATGTACTCCCAGAAGACGCGATCTAGACAGCATCCTGCCCCTCATGCAGGAAATGTTCCCCGGACTTCTGCCCGCCGACAACGTAATCCAAAGGGGGCTTTCCGACTTCGGCGCTTTGGCCCATCCCCTTACCATGATCGCCAACATGAACCGCGTCGATCGCGCCGAATCCTGGCTTTTCTACATGGAAGGCTTTACCGAGAACACCATCGCGCTTCTGGAAGAGATGGAAAAGGAATTTCAGGCCATCGCTCATGCCTACGGAACTAAGCTAGACCCCGCTGCCGACTGGCTCAACAATTACTACGGATGCGACACCAGCTCATTGTATAGCGCCATGCGCAGCGTGCCCAACTACCAGACTAGCCAGGCACCGACCACCCTTAATCACCGCTACGTCAAGGAAGATGTCTGCTGCACCCTAATTCCGGTGCATTATCTTGGCCGGCTCGCCCAAGTCCCCACTCCGCTGACCGATGCCGTAATCACCATCACCCAAATACTCTCGCACGAGAACTTCTATGCCACAGGACGCAACTTAAGCCGTCTGGGCTGGGAAGGCCTGAGCTGCGAGCAAATCAAAGAGCGAATATCCTAAGATGAGCGCATCTGCCGCAATCGTACTGCTGGCTCTGCTGTCAGCGTCCATAGAACCCATTCTAGTAAAGCTCGGCTACCGAGGCAGCGTCACCCCGCTGCAGCTGCTGGTCATGAAAAACATAGTCGCCGCCCTGGTGATTCTGCCCATGACCCGCCATTTTCGCCTGGTCAAATACACCGACGCCTTCCGCATCGGCAGCGTGAGCATTCTGCTGCTCTGTACCAACGGTCTAACTCTTTTCGCTCTGAAATATCTTTCAGCTATAGAGGTGATAACCATTGTCACCACCACCCCGGCCATTGTGGCCATGGCCAACTGGGCCATGGGGCGCGACCGGCTGACCTGGAAGTTCTGGCTGGGGTTCGTCATGTGCTTTAGCGGCGTCATGCTGACAGTGGACGTATTCAGCATGAATGCCTCTAGCACTCACAATCTCTGGGGATACGCCGCCATTATCGGGGCGGTTCTAAGCTCTACCATTTACCGAGTGCGCATGGAATCGCTCACCGAACAGTTCAAGCCCCAGCTCATTTCTACCTGGGTATTCTGGATCAACGCCGCAGTAGCCGTCCTGTTTATCTGGCCCTTTCAGCCGGCATTCCCTAAAGAATGTCTGGGCATCGGCATCTGGATCGGCTTAGCCGCAGCCGCCGCCAATGTGGCTTTTCTGTGGGCGATCAAGCTGGTAGGCTCCACCAATATGTCGATCTTCAACCTGCTGCAGCGGCCCTTGGTCATAGTGGCCGCCTCTTTGGTGCTAAAAGACCCGATGAGCTGGAGCCAATGGCTGGGCGTAGCCTTAGTGCTGGCCGGCATCCCCATGGCTAAGATCAAGAAAAATAAAGCCAATACGTCACCTGCTGACGAAGCGCAGCCTGCTAGCCAGACACCCGCACTCGTAAGCCAAAAACCAGCCGGCAGCCCGAAAGAATAAGACAGCGAGGAAGCCAGAAATTATGCAGGAAATCGATTTTGCCGCCCACATGAACTGGATGGAGCGCGAGCATACCTTCCCCAGCGATCCCGCCCAATTTCACGCCAAACGCTTCGGATATATGCTGGAACACAGCTCTCTTAATCAGGCATTGCGCTTGATCCCGGGCATTGTGGGCGCGGGCTCCTGCGGCAAGGCTTCAACGCTTAGCTTTTTAGCCCGTATCTTCAGCGCTTTGGGACTGAAATGCGCGGTGGGCGTAAAGCCGCCGCTAAGCGAATCGCCTCTGGGCAATTTGGAGCGCTATCAGATCTGGGAAGGCGCCGACAGCTCGCGGCGCATGACCCCGCAGGAGTTTGAGGAGCTGTTTCCGGCTCTGCGCCAAGCGGCCGAACAGACGGAGCGCCAGCACCCCGAATGGGGACAGGCCGCACCCTACGACATGCGCGCCTACATGCTCGGCTCCTTCGCCGTATCTCAGCGGGCCGATCTGCTCATCAGCGAAGCCAATATCGGGCGCAGACGCGATCCCATCAGCTGTCTGCCCAGCACGGTTATGACCATGATCACCCCTATTGGCACCGATCACGGCGGCTTACTGACCGCCCCCGAAGGCTTCCATCCCGAGCTTGGCCCACAAGCCGGACCATATTACGACAAAGCCGACGGCCTGCATTTGGGCAAGGCTGCCGTTTTTGGCCGCCAGGATGAGCTTATCCAAGGCCTTTTAGACCCAGAAAGCATCAGGCAGGGACGGGATTACCAGGTATGCGACTGCCACTGCACTATGGAAGGCTCGTCATTTACCATACAGCTCGGCGATTCTCTGGCGGAGTATCTGCAGACAGATGCCGCAGCCTTCCGTGCGCGCACCTTCCGCCTGCAGGCCTTGGGACGCTTTCAGTGCGACAACGCCGCCCAGGCACTGATAGGAGCAATGGTTCTGCGCCGCCGCGCCCAGCGGCTGGAGGACAGCGAAAGCGCCCCCCTTAACGCCTTCTCTTCATCTAAGCTGGTGCGGCTTCTGCAGGAGTTGCCCCTATCAAGCTTTTTGCAGAAGGCCAGCCAGGGGCTACAGAGCGCCAAGGTCGCGGGCAGGCTGCAATTAATCGCGGACAGCTGTGTGGAAGCCGTAGCCTCAAGCCCGGAGAAGCTGCGGGCTCTGCTCGACAGTCTGGCGGCAATGGTCAGACCCGGGCAGAAGGTCTGCATCTGCGCTACCTTCTTAGACAGGATCCACTATCTGCGCGAGGCCGTGGAGCTGCTGGCCAGCTGGCCCCTGAACGCCTATCTGGTCGTAACTAAATATTTAGATGACGAAGTAAACCGCGATGCAGCCCCCGCGGATTTAGCCGCCTACTGTCCCCGGGCGCAGCTTTGCCCGGATCCCGGCACCGCGCAAAGGCTGGTGCTGGAGCGCGCCCAAAAGCATGGGGATATCGCGCTGTTTCTGGGCAACGGCATGTTGAGCTACCTGCACCGCCAATAGTCTTGTGCCAGTGCCGCCTCGCTTGCGTTAAGCAGCCTAGCTTGCGTTCAGCAGGCTAAGACTTGGGCGGGCGCGGTCCTGGATACTGATAGTAGGTACACTGCATCATGCCGTTGTACACCTTGCGCCGCCGCTCCGCCTTGCGCCCGTAGAAATACTCGAAATCGGGATTAGAAGAGATCGCGTAAACCGACCAGGTCTGCAGCGGGGCAAAGACCTGCCCCATAACCGCGTATATTTCCTCGGCTTCCTCGCGCTCCATAACCCTTTCGCCGTAGGGCGGATTGGTCACAATAACCCCGTATTTGCGGCTGCTGCGCAGATTGCGCACATCCTCACGCTGAAATACCACCGTGTTCTCCGGAAGATCGGCCTGGCGCAGATGGAACTGCGCCAGCTTCAGCGCTTGCCCATCTATATCGCGCCCGATAATCTGCAGCCGGCTGCGCCGATCGTACAGGTCGTTGGCCTCCTCGCGGGCCGACCGCCAGGCGCTGGGCTTGACAAACGGCCAGCGCTCGCTGCAGAAGGATCGCTTCAGTCCCGGAGCGCGGTTCAGACCGATAAACGCCGCTTCGATGGGGATAGTCCCCGAACCGCAGAAGGGATCGAGCAGCAGGCGATCTTTGTTCCAGTAGGAAAGCTGCAGCAGCGCCGCCGCCAGGGTTTCGCGCAGCGGAGCGGCGGCATTGAGGGTGCGGTAGCCGCGTTTGTGCAGCCCGCTTCCAGACGTGTCCATCATGACTCGGCAGACATCGTTGACCAGGAAAATGCGGATGGGGAACAGCGCCCCCGTCTCCGGCAGCTCGCGCAGGCGGTAATGGCTCTGCATCGCTTCCACAGCGGCCTTTTTGGCGGTGCGCTGAATGGCGGGCAGACTGGTCAGACGCGAATTATGGGTCAGCGCGTCTACAGGGAAGCAGGCATCGCGGGGCAGAAGCAGCGGCCAGGGCAGCAGCTTAATCCCCTGAAAAAGATCTTCAAAGTCCGCGCAGCCGAACTCGGTTAGGCACAGCCAGACCCGATCCGCGCTGCGCAGCCAGATATTGGCCCGGCACAGCGCCCCAGCATCGCCGGTAAAGCTGACGTAACCATTGTGAGACCTAATATTGTCCATCCCCAGGCTCATCAGCTCGCGGGAGACAACCGCCTCCAAACCCAAAGCACAGGTAGCTACTAAATTTAACTGCATACTTAACCTATTCGTCCAGCAGATGCTTCTGCAGGAACATTACCACCGACTGCAGATAGTGGTCGCGGTTGACCTTCTTGCGGAAACCGTGTCCCTCATCGCTGGCCACCATATACCACACATCGCCGCCGTTATGGCGCACCTCGCGCACGATCTGCTCGGCCTCGCTAAGCGGCACGCGTGGGTCATTGGCGCCCTGGATTACAAACAGCGGTTTGGTAATCTTGTGGGCGTTATTGCTGGGAGCGATATCGCTGAGGAACTTATTCATCTTGGGATCGCGCTCATCGCCGTATTCGGCGCGGCGCAAGTCGCGGCGGTAATCCTTAGTATTCTGCAGGAAGGTGACGAAATTGCTGATGCCGACATTGTCCACGCCGGCGCTGAGCCTGTCGTTATACATGCAGAGCGAAGCCAGGGTCATAAAGCCGCCGTACGATCCGCCCATGACCGCTACGCGCTCTTCGTTCAGGTTGGGCTGAGCCTTAATCCAGTCCAGAAGTGCCCCGATGTCCTTGACGGAATCCTCGCGCAGGTAGCCATTGTCGAGCTGCACGTAATCGCTGCCGTAGCCGGAGGAACCGCGCACGTTGGGAGCGACAACGGCAATACCCAATTCGCTGACCAAATACTGAGTCAGAGAGCTGAAGTAGGGCTGATACTGAGATTCGGGACCGCCGTGAATGTTGATCAGCACGGGAACCCGCTTGCCCGCCGGAACATTCTTGGGCATATACAGGAAGGCGGGAATGCGCCGCGGCGCACTGCCGTCTTTGTCGAAGGTTTCGTAAGAGATCAGCGAAGGCTCCACAAAGCTGCGCGGATCGAGACCGCCCACCTCGCTGAACGTCCAGCGCCGCATATTCTCGCCGTCGATATCGACGCTGTAAATATCGCCAGGGCTGGTGGACGAATTGATGCTAACCGCCAGATGCTCGCTGTTGGGATCGAAGGCCATACCCGTAACCACGCCGTGGGGCAAAATGCGCACCTGGTGATAAGCCCTGTTGCCCTCGAGCAGGTCGAGCAGGTAGGTCTCGGACACGCCGCCCGCGTTGACCACAAAGGCCAGATGGCTTCCATCGCGGGAGACCGCCAGCCCTTCAACATCCCAATTGATCTTATCGCTCAGAGCATCGATATGCTTGGAGCGAAGATTCTGCACGTAAAGCTTATTGAATTTATCGTTGCGGTTGGAGGTAAAGAATACTCTGTCGCCTTCGGCGGAGAATTTGGCCTCATTGATAGCAAAGACTTCTTTGGAATCTGGATCGCAGCCCAGGCGGGTGATTTTGCCATCGTTCAGATTTAGCAAGTACAGACGCGAATTGACAATAGACACATACTCGTGCAGAAGCAGGCTGTTAGTGTTTTCTGACCAGTCCAAAACCGACCAATGTCCCTGTCCCTGGTGTACCATTTTGGCGCTTTCGGGATGAAGAGGGTCGGCCACCCAAATATCCCAGTCGCTGCCGTTGCGCTTGGTGCTGGTATAGGCTATGCGCGAGCCATCGGACGACCACACCACCGAGCCGAAGCGGGCTTTGCCATCGCTGATAAGCTTAGAGATACCGGTATCGCGGTCAAAATGGAAGAGCTGGTAATTCTCATTGCCGCCGATGTCCTTGAGAATGATCACATCGTGGCGCTGCGGGTTGGGATTGATCACCGCGTCGTTGACCGGCTCGGAGAAGAAGGTTATCTGCTTGCGATAAGCGCCGGGACGGGCGATCTCGTGCAGCTGCGTGGTATCGCCGAAGCGGGTGTACATGAGCATTCCGCGCTGTCCGGGCAGCCAGCCGCAGACGGTGGCCGAGCGAGTGCTCAGATACTGCTGCATCCTGTCGGCCAAAGCTGTGGGAACCTCGGGAACATTTTCCATGGTAAGGGTGCCGCTTTGCGTGCGCACTATCTCATCGGCAAAGGCGATATCGGCAGCGCTAAAGAACAGACCGCAGGCCAAGGCTCCGGCCGCTACCCAAGACAGACTATTTTTGCTCATATGGGCTAAATCTCCTAATTAAAATCGCTATACAAAATTAAAAATTTCCGCGTTCCAGGCGATTCACCTGTTATTAGCTAAACTGCAAAAAAACGACCGCTGTCCGAGGGACGCGGTCGCTTATATTTATAGACTGGCAAGAACCTGTTTCTCAATTTCGAAAGCTGCCCCAATAAAAAGGGCAGAACAAGACCAAGCGCAACCTGACAGCTCCGTTAATACCAGCCTGCACAGCCGATCTGGCTCGATTATGTCGCCAGCCCCGAGAACTGCGTTATGTAAAGCTCAAAATACTTGCCTCTCCTATCCAGCAGCTCCTGGTGTGTCCCCTGCTCAGCGATTTTTCCCTTATCTAGCACTACGATCATATCGGCATCGCGTATCGTCGACAGGCGGTGGGCAATTATCAGG
>JAFSXO010000332.1 GCA_017444045.1 bacterium
AAGGATGCACCCGCAAGGAGCCAGCTTCCGCCAGCCCCTGCGTTCAAAAGGACGATATGGAACAGATATACCCAGCCTTCAAAGAGGCAGATATTATCGTATTCGCCTCTCCGTCTTATTGGGGAACTATCAGCGGCACACTCAAAACCGCTGTGGACAGACTGTACGCCATCTACCGCCCCAGCAACAGCAACCCTCCGCGCAAACAGAGCGTTTTGCTGATGACCGCTGGTGCCCCAGAATATGCTATGGCCCTAGAATGGTACAGCATATTTGAGAACTACTTAGGCTGGCCAAACCTAGGCACCATCTTGGGAGCGGACAAAACCGCCGATGCTCGTCAGCTCGGCGCCAATTTGTAAGAGCCTGCAAACGCTATTGACGTTTTTAGGCAGCCAAGTTAAAAAGCGGCCCTAACCACCGGATAAACGGTACGTTAGGCCGCTTTTTAACTTGTGCAAATAATATGGACTAATACTGTTTCTTGCCGTCCATGATCAGCATCTTGTCGGCATTGGGGCGGATCTGCGCTTCGACCACAGCTTCCTCCCACACAGACGGATCGACGCTTTCAAACGAAATGCTGATCGCTTCGGGAGCGCAGCCCCAATACTTCAGAAACACCTGATTGATCTCTTCGGCGACCTTCTGCTTGGTCGCTTCATCTTTAGGATAAGCCTGCACAGCGATATAAGGCATGTAATACCTCCAAATGAATAAACTATTCTACTCTGAATACTATTCCACCCAGAATACACGGCCATCTTTGCGCTTAGGCACCGCCGGAAGCTCGCAGTCCATGTAGCCGACCGCGCAGTGGCCGATGCCTTCCCATTCGCCTTCGACACCGATCTCTTTTAGGAAGCTCTGCCACTCTTCCATGGCGAACTCCTCCTTGGCCCGATGGATCCAAATGCTGCCCAGACCCAAGGAATGAGCGGCCAGCATCATATTGCCCATGACCAGGGAGCCATCGTAACGGCTGGTCACCCAGCTTTTGTCGGCCAGAACCAACAAAATCGCCGGAGCGCCATAGAACGGATCAAAGCCCTCCTGCCAACCGCCTATCTGGCAATTGACGCGCGACAGCCTGCCTCTGATCTCCTTATTGGTAATAGCCACGATGATAGCCGCCTGCTGGCCCTTTCCGCTGGCTGCGTACAGACCAGCTTCGACTATCTGCTCCAAATCAGCTTTAGCGGGCATCTCAGCCTTAAACTTGCGTATGCTGCGGCGCTCGCGCATTGCTTTCAGTATTTCGTTCATAAATTATTCCTCGTCAATTCTCTCTATTTTAAAGATAACGGGACGCGTACCATCAGAACAGCAGGCGATCATGGTGTTCTCCTCTTTCATCCAGCCCTTCATAATGGAACCGCCCTGAAGGCCAGCATAAATATAACGCGCTATGGCGTCCCAGGCCTCCGAACAATGAGGAATTTTGGGACCGCCTGCAACAGTATTGGGATTGCCATCGGTTTTTACGAGTGTATTCAAACCGCCATGCCAGAAATGATCGTTCTCAGCATCGCGCTCAAAAACAAACTCGTCCCCAACATTATAGCAGGGGCACATTCCGGCATTGGGATCGGCACAGTAATGCTTCTGCAGCTCGGGATACAGTTTTTTGTCGATTACGGTCACTTTTACTTTGTGCTTCACATTTCCACCTTTCCCGTCACCCTTGGGGACCTCTCTGCCGCTAACGCGGCTTTTCTTACTTGTTCGGCGACGACTCAGCAAACCTATGTAACTACAACTAATATTTCTAATATTACTAATGAATTACGTTCAATCCCTGCCGTATCTCGTAACGCTCCTGGGCATAAGCTATAAGCCGATCCAGCAGCTCGGAATAAGACACTCCGGCACCGGCCCAAAGGCGGTTAAACATGGAGATCACCGTAAACCCTGGCAAGGTGTTGACCTCGTTGAGCCACAGACGGCCATCATTGCCCAACAGAAAATCCACCCGTCCCATGCCATTGAGATCGAGTGCCCGCCAAGCTCGCTTAGCGAAATCCACTATCATCTCGGTCATCTCTTTAGGAAGATCGGCCGGGATGTGCATTATCGGATCATCGCCGCTCAGATATTTAGCCTCGTAATCGTAAAACTCTCTATCGTAGCATATCTGCCCCGGAACCGAGCACTCTGGCTCGTCGTTGCCGATAACTCCTATTTCGATCTCGCGCGGCGATTCCACGGCTTCTTCGATTAATATTTTGCGGTCATACTGAGCTGCCAAATTCATGGCTTCGACAAATTCCGCGTAATTGTGAGCCTTGCTGATGCCCACGCTGGAACCGGCATTAGCCGGCTTGACAAAGCGCGGCCAGCCCAGCCCCTTCTCTTTGCAGCGCACCATCACCGCTCCCTGATCGCTCTGCCACTCTGTGCGCAGCGCCGACACATAAGGGGTGACGGGGATACCGTTAAAGGCCCAGACATCCTTGGCCAAGACCTTGTCCATGCCCAGAGCCGAGCCGACTACACCGGCGCCGACATAAGGAATATTGAGCATCTCGCACAAGCCCTGTATCGTGCCGTCTTCGCCAAACGTACCGTGCAGAACGGGGAAAATCATATCGATATGCATGCTCTGCATAGTCTCCCCAGCCCGCACTCTAAGCGCCTCTTCTCCAGCGCCGGGAGTGAACCAAACGCCGCACTCCAGCTCGGGCACCCGCTCGCACTGCAGCGCCTGAAGCGAATCCTCGGGAGAGAGCCACACACCCTTGCGGCTGATGGCTATGGGTACGATCTCGTATTCGTCCTTATTAAGGCCGCCGATAATCGAACGGGCCGAACGTATGCTGACCTCGTGCTCAGCGGAACGGCCGCCGAACAGTACTGCTATTTTCATTTTTTTATCATTAGACATAATTGGGCGGTGTTCTAGTTATACCGCTGATAAACCTTTTCGCTCAGAACCGTTTACGAAAACAGCACGCTATCAAGCTTATCACACAGCGCCAAGAACGGTATGCCAAGCTACTAATTTTCCTCTATGTCGGCGGTCTTGCGTTTCTTAAAAAATAGCGCCGCACCAGCTTTACAAGCCTAAGAAGGGCTATCAACGGCGGTACGGCGTACCTTCCAGAGGCAAACTCTGCCGGAATAAGCTATCGCGCTGATAATAAGCATGGGCACAAGCGGGCGGAGTGGGTATAGCGCACAGCTCGCCGCAGCCCTTAGCACCAAGCGCATAGGGAATGCGATCGTCAGCAGGCGGTACGCAGAGAATGACCTTCTGCTCTGGCGCCCGGTCAGCGCGCAGCAGTCCCAAGGTCGCCAAACGGCTCTGAGGATAGCCGTCGGCATACACATACCGCTCGCTTACAGCAAACCCCAGCCCCATAAGGGCTCCGCCCTCTATCTGCCCTTCCACCGATTTAATATTGACAGGTGTACCTACATCAAAAGCAGAAATAATCTTGCTGACAAAGCCCTTGTCATCGAGAACGGCCATCTGCGCCCCGTAGGAATAAGCGACATGGCTGACGGGATGCTCCTTGCCGGAATCCAGACCATCGGTCTCGGTCTGATACTCGCCATAAAACGTCTGCCCCTCTAGATCGGCTAAGGTCTGCCCATGCTGCAGGGCGTCGCGGAACTGCAGGGCCGCGCGTCGTACCGCTTCGCCGGTAATAAGCGTTTGGCGAGAGGCCGAAGATGAGCCAGAATCGGGCGTACGCACCGTATCAGCTTCTTCAAAGACCATACTATCCGCAGGGATGCCGGTTATTTCGCCTACAACAGTCAGCATGGTCTGCCCCAGACCCTGCCCCATACAGGCTGCGGAAGTGCGCACGTGCAGCCTACCGCTTTCTACAGACAGCATGACCCGCCCCACATCTGGACGCCCTAAGCCGATGCCGGAATTCTTAAAAGCGCAGGCCAGACCAGCCTTGGGGTTCGCGTCATAATACGGCTTGAGCGCTTCAAGGCAGGCCAGCAAATTAGTGTCACTGCTGGCGATCTGTCCATTGGGCAGGACATCACCAGGACGCACCGCATTGCGATAGTGGATAGTCCAGGGATCCAAACCGGTCATTTCGGCCAGCAGATCGATATTCATTTCTGTGGCGAAACAGCTCTGGGCCACGCCAAAGCCGCGAAAAGCCCCGGAAGGAACGTTATTGGTATAGTACGCAAAGCCCTCGACATCTATAGCTTCATAACGATAGGGACCGGCAGCGTGCACACAGGCGCGGTGAATAACCGGCATACCGAGAGAGGCATACGCTCCTGTATCCGCAACAATCTTACCCTGCATAGCGGTGAAATATCCATTTTCATCGCAGGCCAGAGTAAACTCCATCTCCATGGGATGACGTTTAACGTGATAATCCAAAGACTGCTGGCGAGTGTAGCGGAATTTGACCGGACGTTTTAGATACCAGGCCATCAGAGCGGCGTAGGGCTGCACGGTCATATCCTCTTTGCCCCCAAAGCCGCCGCCGATCAGCGGGGCCCTGCAGTGTACCTTTTCCAGAGGGAGGTTCAGCATCTGGGCGCATTCGCGGCGCACATCGTACACTGACTGGCTTCCCGTGAATAGCAGCAAGCCGTCAGCGCCCTCGGGCATGGCCACGCAGCACTCGGTCTCCATATAGCCATGCTCCTGCCACGAGGTAACATACCTTTTTGTGACCACGTATTTGGAGCGCCGCAGTGCCTGCTCAATATCGCCGCGCTTTACCTCCGTGGCATTTAGCAAATTGCTGGTTGTATCCGGATGGACAAGAGGAGCATCGGAGCGCAGGGCATCAGAAGGCGAGGTTACCGCGGGCAGCTCGGTGTACTCTACCTGAATTAAATTCAGTATTTCCTCTAAGTCCTCAGCCTTTTCCGCCGCGGCTACGGCCAGAACGTTGCCTACAAATTTCGTGATCTCGCCAGCGCCGATCATGATGTCCTGATCGCTGGACACGTGGCCTATTTTATTGCAAGGA
>JAFSXO010000333.1 GCA_017444045.1 bacterium
AAGTCTGTGCTGGATTTTTTGCGTGAAATAGGTGCGGGCGCTGTTTGAAACTATGCCAGTGCTAACGGTGAAAGCGCGGCGCGCACTGCTTTACCCAGGGCGATCCGCGCTCTTATCTGAGCCTCCGTACCCTTCAGTAGCTTAAAACGCTCGTAATACTCGCCCCAGGCCCGCGCCAGCCGCACGGCTTGTGCCATGGCGGCCTGAGGCCTGTTCGTTTGCGCTGTCTTGGCACAGGTCCAGGGGAGGTATTCTGTAAGGCGCAGTATGCTGCGTTCCTCGGGAGAAGTTAGCGAAGCCGCCCATACTTCGTCAGTGCTGCTGGCTATACATTCCTGACCCCGCTGATCGCAGGCCATCTTTTCCAGCCACAGGGTGCGCTGTATCGCATAGGTCAGCTCGCGCGCCTGAGAATGGCTGACTGCGCCTATAGCTTTGAGGCTTTCCTGGCCCTGCCAAATAGTGACCGTGCCATCGGGCATTTCTCTGGCCGCTGCCCGCCGCAGCAGATGCTCCCAGCCTGCTTCTGACCAGGAAAAATTGACAAATCCAGCCTGCAGCCCCGCCCAGCTGTAAAAGCAAGCCGGCGTTATCTGCATATAAGTGCGCAAAAGCTCGGCTAACCGCGGCCGGGCCTCCCTGCCGATCGGCAGGGCCAGCAGTCCTGGCCAGCTTACGTCTCCTCCAGCCGAATGGGGCGCGGATATTACCTCAAACGAAGAGGGCTGCAAGTCCGCGCTCCACAGTCTGTCGTTCTGTGCCGCGGTTACAGCCCTCCTGATCCGCGCTGTCAGCTCTTTGCGCAAAGATAGCAACGCGTGTCTCCGTATTAGTGATTTATGGACTTGACGCTGTTGGTGCTGCTGTCCCACATGAGCTGGGCGACCGAGATGGTGGACTGCTCGTCTATGGACGGCCCTAGCTGGTGCTCCCACTTAGCGACGACAACGGAAGCCAGACAGTTGCCCAGGACGTTGGTGGCGGTGCGGGCCATATCCATAAGCTCGTCAACGCCCAGGATGGCTAAGATTGGCCATTCGGGCAAGCCGAAGCTGGCCGCCGCGCCGAGCAGAATTACCAAAGAAGCGCGGGGCATGCCCGCCACGCCCTTGCTGGTGAGCATCAGGGTGAATACGATGAGCAGCTGATTGCCCAGCGATAGGTGAATGTTGGCGGCCTGAGCCACAAAGATCGTGGCCAGAGACAAGTAGAGTGTCGTCCCATCTAAGTTAAAGCTGTAGCCGGTGGGCATGACAAAGGCCACGATGTGGCGCGGTACCCCGAAATGCTCCATCTTTTCCATGGCCTTGGGCAGAGCCGCTTCAGATGAGGTTGTGGCAAAGGCCAGGGTCATGGGCTCGGAGACGGCTTTGAAGAAGCGGATTATATCGATGCGGCACAGCAGCATTACCGGCAGCAGCACGCAGACGATAAAGGCCAGCAGGGATACATATAACGTGCCCACCAGCTTGGCCAAATTGCCCAGAACATCGAGGCCCATACTGCCTACGGTGTAGGCGATGGCCGAGCCTACGCCCAGCGGGGCGATGAGCATGACGATGTTGGTGTACTTGAACATAACGTCGGAGAGGCTTTCGCAGAAGCTGAGCATGGGGCGGCGCTTCTGTTCGGGAAGCTGGGCCAGCGATATGCCAAATATCACGCTGAATACCACTATCTGCAGCACTTCATTGTTTACTACAGACTTGGCAATGTTTTCCGGGAAGGCGTGCATGATTATTTCCGCGCCCGACCTGGCCTGGACAGTGGTGTTGTTAACAGTGCTGATCTCACGGGCCATGAGCTGCAGCCCTTCAGAAGCAGCCATAAGGCTCTGGGGATTCTTCATCTCCTTGGCGGCTTCGGCCAAGCCTTTGGAGGCTTCTTCTAAGCCTGCCGCTGACAGCTTTGCCTCTTTGGAAGCTGTGCCCAGGGCTTCGGCGGCCGTAATGTTAGAGGTCTTTACGATGCCCTCGCCGGCCTTGGTGATATTAATGGCGGCCAAACCGACAAACAGGGCCAGCGTGGTGACGATTTCGAAGTAGATCAGCGCCTTTAAGCCCATGCGTCCCACTTCTTTGATGTTGGCGTGTCCTGCGATGCCGACTACCAGGGTGGAGAAGAGCAGGGGGGCGATAATCGTTTTAATGCAGCGCAGGAAGATGTTGCTGAAAATGCGCAGATTGACGCCGAATTCTGAAAACGTGTATCCGACCTCGGTACCCAGGACCATGGAAATTAAAATCCAGGTGGCCAAGCTGCCTTTGCGGGCAGCGTAATATACCAGAGAAGCGCAGCCAAACCAGCGCGCCCATTTGCAGACCTGTGGCATGTCGTTCATGCCTGTAAGCGTGGCAACTAGGGCGGCTATAACCAGAGCTATCAGCACGTAGCGGCCGTGGGCGTCACGCGGGGGCTTAGGAGGCTCCCCACTGTCGTGCGGAGGCTGGCTTTGCTTTGAGTGTATGCCGGTGCTGCTGGGATTGTCGCGGACCCCGGATCCGCTTATGTCCGAGGCGGAGCCTTGGCGACGGCCCATGGATATTTCGGTGGGCGGATTGCCGTGTGGGGGCATACCTGTCTGAACTGTGTGTTGCATATCGTTGGGCGGTTGGGGCAAGGTTACTCCTCCTCATCTTGGGTACAATGCCGATGGGCAAAGAATCGCTGCCTGATAGTACCAGTCACCTATTCTTATGTTTTTAGAGGGTTAAAACCTGCGCAAATATCTTTTATTTCTATTATATTGCTAATATTTGCCGAGGTTCTGACTCTGAGGATTATTGCAAGCGCGCAGCCTGCTCAACCCTAAGCACATTCGGCGCTGCAAAGCGGTGCCGGTTAGGAATAGGCTAAACTGATAGCGCTTTGGCTAAGGGGGGTCTAGCTCGTATAGGCGAACTTCTATCCCAGGATTGGTCCAGCGGTAAATCTCCTTGCCTGGCCTTCCGCAGTCCCAGTCTTTAGGACTGGCGATGCTCGGATCGGCGGCTATGGCATAGTACC
>JAFSXO010000334.1 GCA_017444045.1 bacterium
AACAATCCCACCGGCACGTATTTTACCCGCGATGAGCTGGATCGCTTTCTGGAGCGCCTGCCCAAGCGCGTGCTGGTCATTCTGGATGAGGCTTACTTTGAATTTGCCCAGGAATTTGAGGATTATCCCGATTCCATGCACTATCGCCACGACCAGGTTATCACTCTGCGCACCTTCTCTAAGGCTTACGGCCTGGCGGGTGTGCGCATCGGCTATGGCATCGCCCACGAGTATCTGATTGGCAATCTGATGAAGATTAAGCTGCCCTTTGAGCCTTCCGATCTGGCTCAGGCCGCCGGTTTGGGAGCTTTGGACGATGAGGATTTTTTGGAGCAGACGCTGGCGATGAACCGCGAGGGGCGGGAATATTTCTATAAAGAGTTTGCTCGCTTGGGACTGCGCTTTTACCGCACCGCCTCCAACTTTATCCTTCTGGTGTTCCGCGATGAGGCCGAGGTTGTAGCTCTCAACGATTTCCTGCTGCGGCGCGGGGTTATTATCCGCCCGCTTAAAGCCTTCGGGCTGCCCCACTGTATGCGGGTTACAATCGGCACCATGGCTGAAAATAGGCGCTGTGTAGCTGCGCTCAGCGAATGGTGCGTACGCGGCTAGAATTATCCATCCGTGGTCGTGATGATGCCGGCCACGGTGTCGCGTTTGGCTGTATGGCGGTGCGCCTGCCGGGTCTAGAAAAACTCCTCATCGCTGGCGCCATACGGCTTTAGGTCGTTCCACCAGGTGGCTTTGTCATCGAAGCGGGCCAGGAAGGGACGGCCTACCAGCTCTGGCTTGCGGGCCTGGAGATAGCGCAGAGCCAGAGCCGATTCTGTGCCTAGGGTGAGCGGTCCATCGATGATGATCTTGCCGGGTCGGCAGGACATGACCGGCCCGCGCACGCTGCGGGCCAGGCCCGATACGCGGCTGACCGAATCCCGGTACAGCTTCCAGGCGCGTATCAGCGGAACCTCAAAGTATTTGTGCGCTCCGGTGTCGCGGGCTATGAACATATAATAGGCTATGCTGCCCAGTGCCGTCTGCTCCCGCCACAGCTCCTCAAGCACGTCGGCATTATCGTTGATGCCCTTGAGAAGAGGCGTCTGGCCGCTCAGCTGCACGCCGGTTTGGCGCAGTATCCGACAGGCCTCCCGAGTCTGGGGAGTCTGCAGCTCGCTGGGGTGCAGCCAGTGGGCTACGAGCACTAAATTGCGTTCCGCACCCTGTATGCGGCGGAACAGCTCGAGCAGTGCCGCGCTGTCGGGGGCGCTGATGAAGCGCTGGGGATCCCAGGCCAGCATGCGGCTGCCCAGGCGTATATTGCGTATATGAGCGGCCTCGGGGCTGAGCAGGGGCAGGATGTATTTGGCCAGGCTGCCTGTGCGCATCATCAGCGGGTCGCCGCCGGTGAACAGCACATCGGTTATGTCGCGGTGCTCTTTAATGTAGTCCAGCATCTCTTCAGGCTGTACGTTGCTGAACCTCTGGCAGCTGCCGGGGACAAACTGGTTCCAGCGGAAGCAAAAGGAGCACCAGGTGCTGCAGTTTTGGCCTTCTTTGGGAAAAACCAGCAGCGTTTCGCGGTATTTATGCTGCATGCCCTGCAGAGAGCTGTCGTGCAGAGTGGGGACGTTGAGGGCGCGCTGCCCCGAGACATCGGGATTCTGGCGCGAGCGGATCTCGTCGGCCGCAGCAGCGATGGCCGTTTCCGAGGCACCTTGGCTGAGCAGCTGCTCGATAGTCTGAAAATCCTTTGGCTCCAGCATATCGCGGTGTGGGAAGGTTGCCCTGAACATCGGGTCGTCACAGCCCTTTTCCCAGTTTATCAAATGGCTGACAGTATGCTCGCTGACCTTGAATGGAAATACGCGGGCGACAACGTCTATGGCGTGGATCTCTTCGGCGGTAAGGCGCTCTATATAGGGGAGCCGCTTGTAATTGTACAGATTGTAATATCTCATATCTTGATTACTGACTTTTTCTCAATGCCAGTCACTTAAGAGCCATGGCATTGTTTAGTTAAGCTTGCATCATGAAGTGGCCAGCGATTTCCAGTTTACCCAGCGCTTGATGGTGTTGAGCGTCAGCTCTCCCCGCAGCAGGGAGCGTATTGCTAAGTAGGCAAGTTTGCCTAAATTTAGGGCCTGAGCGAAATAGAGCAGGGGCTTGGGATGCCGGCGCAGCCATTGGCGTTTGGAAAGCCAGACTACGAAGGGTACGGGAATTATG
>JAFSXO010000030.1 GCA_017444045.1 bacterium
AGCGCACAGGTTAGCACACGACATGCGTTAAAACACGATTTTCCCAACAGCTTTGGCCACCCCCTCTGTCGCAGTCGCGACATCTCCCCCTGCCATCCTTTAGGGGGAGTCATAATGGGGATCTATTGGCCATTGCTTAACTAAACGACACTGATGCCAGGTTTTACAGTGTCTTTTAGTTAGCGTTTATCCGGACGCATGAACGCAACACCAGCATTACGCTGAAAGCTTAGATATGCGCCAGCGCAGCGTACACATTGCCAACGCTGTAATCCAGGCAGCGCTCTACTATCGCTCCGCGATCGAGCTCATAGCGGTTCGCCAGACTAATAAGCTGCTCATCGTCCAAAAATACTGTCTGCGGCGCCGCGGTAACATCGCCCACGGCCACCACACGCCGCGCCCTATAAAGCAGCGGCAAAGTCTGCGCTAGGCTGTAGCGGTGCGCATTGTCTAGGACCAAAATGTCGAACATGCAGGGGATCAGCTTAAAGAAAGCGCAGGCCGAATCGTAATCAGAGGTCCAGCAGCGCAGAGCAGACACCGCGTCGCTCACTGCGCGCTGGGTCTGCAGATCGCGCACGCGGGTATTGACCAAACTAGAAAGCTGATTCATTCCCTTGCTCAGGCGCTCTGACACCCTAGCCGAAACCAGGCCTATGCCCATGCTGGCCCAGCGGTAATTGGCCGTGCTGACATTGTATTTATCGGGGTCGCGCAGCTGCGCCAAATCGGTATCTATTTTCTTAATAGCCAGCACGTTCATGCACCAATCCAGCACATCCTGCAGGGTGACATTCTTCTTGGCGTGAATGCGGCGCATAAGAGCCGCTGTGCGCACACCAGCACAGAACCAGGTGCGCTGCAGATTCTGTATATCCTTGGCCAACTCTGGCACCTCAAAATTACCTGAGGCTATACCATTTCGCCAGATACGCTTGGCCAGCTCTAAGCGCTTCTTCTCCAGAATCTGCTTTTCATTAATAAGAGCATCGCGGCGCTTGGCTCCCTCTATGGCGACGCGCCGCAGTCCTTCGGCCTTGCTGACCTCTTTGTCCACACGCTCCAGCACCGTCGGCAGAGAGGGCAAAGTCGCTTCGGTGTTTTCCAAAAGCTCTACAGCCAGACTAGAAAGCTGGCGCCCCTGCCGCAGAGGATTGACATCGAAATCCATGTCGCATCCGGTGCGCACGATCATGCCATCGTGAATATCGTGGGACAGCTTGGCTAATTCTCCCTGGCGCTTTTCATTGTCGGTAACGATCAGCACCGATTCTCCGTCATTCCAAGCATTGCAGGCTATAGAGGCAAACAGCTGATCGACTATATCGCGCTGGGTCATATTGAATACCGTAACGCTGTTATGGCGCACTAACTGCAGCGCCTCCTCAAAGGCCTCATCGGTAGACCAAGGCATAACCGGCATACTGTCGTGCCCAGCAGGCGGAGTCTGCGTAACGCCAAACAGCGTGGCCGCCGCAGTTTCGTGCCAGTCAGTGCGTCCAGCCAGTTGGCGCAGCTCTTCGATCATGGGACGCATCGTGGGCATGCTCTCCACGATGATCACCATAGCGCAATTATACACGCCCGGCTCCTGAGGAATGCCCCGGCTCAGCCTAAAGGCGTCCAAATCCTGGTACTGTAAGCCTAAAACCTGGCAGATATTCTCGACATAGCGCTGAATAGCTACACTGCCATCTGGCATACCATCGCCCAGCTGAGTGCGCAGGAAGGAAACATCGCCGGCATTTGACATAAGCAAGCGCACAACGGCGGGGTTAATCACCGGATCTCCAAATACCGCAATAGAGTTGGCGGGATACGGAGGCGGAGCAATATCCATTACGAAGAGCGGGGCAACCTTTAAGCCGTCACGGGTTTCCAGAGCCACAAGCGGCCAGCCGTACTGCAAAGACTGGGTGGGCTGCAGGCGGCCTACCAAGCGATCAACATCCTGATCCAGCATGAGCAGCCTGGTGCCCTGATTAATGACATTCTCAAAGGTATCGACTATCAGCGTCCAGCGCTTGCTATTGACCGGCGCCAAGCCAGCCACCATATCGGCCTTGAGACAGGAAGCGGAATACTTGAAATAGCGCGACCAGGAATCCTGGAGGGGATCGTTCTCACTGCTGCTATCCTGAGACGAAGCCTGATAACCGCCGCTTTCGGGATCGCGATCCGCCGCGTAAGCTCGCTCCCCAGCATACGCTCTCGAAGCGCTAGCGTAGCTAGGATGCTGTCCGTAAGTACTGGCAGCACCGCGAGCAGCAACTGTCTCTCTCATACCACTGTACATTCTAGCATCGCGGACAGAGCGGCCAGATTCTCCGGCGTACTGCTCTGATGTGTATTCTCCGTCCTGGATAGGCAATTTAGTGCACCCCACATTAGAAGTTCCCATGTCTGCCTCCTGCCATCCCCCCATGGCTTAGCGGATCAGCAGACACGATTGAACATCACACATATAAACGTATTATCATTACACAAAATACACTATCATTCCTGTTTTCCCATACCAAGAGGTAAGAATAGCCACGCTAAAAACCTCGCTAAAATCGGCGCTAAATATTGATTAAATATTGCGGACGCTAAGTTACCGACCTAACGCTAAGTTGCCTGCCTAAAAAAGGAGGCTCCACAGTCACTATAGAATCAGACGTTTTAATTTTATACGCCAACATTAATCCGACTTTATTTATATCTATATTACTTTAAACAATTGGAGTATGCCTTATGACCACTAACATTTTCCTCGGCGTCGCTTGGCCCTATGCCAACGGTCCCCTGCATTTAGGACATGTGGCCGGATGCTATTTGCCCGCAGACGAGTTTGCCCGCTACCATCGCATGAAAGGCAACCATGTACTTATGGTATCAGGAAGCGACGGTCACGGCACTCCGATTACCGTGCGCGCCCAAAAGGAAGGCGTAACCCCCAACGAAGTCGCCCAGCGCTATCACGAAGAAATCGTGCAGGCCTTTAAAGGGCTAAACATCAAATTCGACCTCTTTACCACTACGCGCACCGACAACCACCGCAAAGTGGTGCAGGAGCTGTTCCTCGACCTCTACAAAAAAGGCCACATCGTGCTGCAGAGCCAGGAGCTGCTCTACTGCCCCGAAGAAAAGCACTTTCTGCCCGACCGCTACGTCGAAGGCGTTTGCCCTCACTGCGGTGCAGAAAAGGCGCGCGGCGATCAGTGCGACGCCTGCGGGCGCACCTACGACGCCAAGGAGTTAAAGAACCCCTATTGCAAGACCTGCGGCGCCACCCCGATTATAAAGAGCACCGAACACTTCTTCTTCCGCTGGCAGGATTTCGGGCAGGACGTTATCAGCTGGCTCAGCGACAAGACCTACTGGCGCCCCAACGTAATGAACTTCACTCACAATTATCTCGAGAACGGCCTGCGCGAATCGGCGATCACCCGCGATATGGAATGGGGCATTCCCGTGCCCATTGAAGGCTATGAGGACAAGCGCATATACGTATGGTGGGAAGCCGTTGTTGGCTACCTGTCGGCCAGCATCGAGTGGGCATCTAAGCAAAGCGACCCAGAATGCTGGAGAGACTGGTGGACAGACAAAAACGCGCGCTGCTACTACTTTATCGGCAAAGACAACATACCGTTCCACGCCATTCGCTGGCCCGCGGTTCTGCTGGGCGACGGGCGCTTTAATCTGCCCTACGATATTCCCGCCAATGAATTCCTTAATCTCGAAGGCCGCAAGTTTTCCACCTCAGAAAACTGGGCACTCTGGGCCAATGATATACTGGAACGCTACGATGCCGACGCTGTGCGCTATATGCTCACCGCCATCGCTCCCGAAAGCTCCGACAGCGACTTCACCTGGGCCGAATTTGTGCGGCGCAACAACGACGAGCTGGTCGGCTGGTGGGGCAACCTGGTCAACCGCTGCCTAACCTTCTTCAGCAAGCATTTCGAGGGCACCATACCGGCCATAGAAGAGACAGCCGAAGACCAAGAGCTTCTGAGCCAAGCAAAGGAAGCCTTCGACAAGGTCGGCGCCATGATGGAAAAATGCCAGATCAAGGGCGCCCTAGCCGAGGCCATGGAATATGTGCGCATAGGCAACCGCTATTTCGACAGCCAGGCTCCCTGGAAGCAGATAAAGATCGACCGCCAGCGCACCGCTGCGATTATGGCCACCATGGTCAGATTTATCGCCTCCATGAATGTCATACTCACCCCGTTCATACCCGGCTCCTGTGCCAAGCTGCATGAGATTCTGGCCCTGCCGGGCGCGGCCGAAGCCTCCACCTGGTCTATGCCTTCGCTGGAGATCGGCCACAAAATCAACACTCCTCAGCCTCTCTTCAAAAAACTCGACACCAGCGTTGCCGAGGAAGAGAAGGCCCGCCTGGGTTAAGCTTATATGGCCAGTTGTTCTTCGGGTGACGAGCGCTTAGAGCAGCGCGAAAAGGATCTGGAACGTCAGCGCAATGAGCTAGGCAAAAAAATCGCGACCGAGCGGTGCGCGCTGGCGCTTTGGCAGAAATCATCCTGCCAGCGCCGCGCCGTACTGCAAGAACAGCTCGTCTATATCTTAGGACAGTTAGCCGAGCTGCGCGAGATCCGCCGGGCAATGCTAGGCCTGCAGCACAATTCTCACATCCGCGTCCGCGCACTGCCCAATTTTGTCGCCGACAATCCGGGCTACGCTAAGGTCGTTGCCGATGAGGTTCCTGAGGCGCGCGCCGCAGCCGATAAGCTTGCCGACAGAGAGTCCGAGCATGAATAAGCGCACTACTATAGGATTATGCGCCGTCGGCTTAGCGATGCTGGCGACTTTAGGTATATGCTATGTGCCCCGCGATCCCATCGCCGCACAGTTTAACGGCGGCTGCATACGCCGCAGCGAGCTAGTAACGGCTATGGAGAACGATTTCGGAGCCGAAGTCTTGCAGGAGCTGATAACCCAGCGAATTATCACCAAGGCTATAGCAGACAGCCATCTGGCTATCAGCGACGCCGAGCTGGCACTCTGGGCCGACGACTATCAGCTGCGCCCCGAGGTTCAGGAAATCATCGCCGCCGGACAGCTAGACACCGAACGCCTGCGCGAGCATCTGCGCACAACCGTGCCCCTTTATTATCTGGCTATCAAGGATGTTTCCGAAACCGAGCGAGAAAAATTCTTCGCCGAGCATCGTTCCCTCTTCGAGCAGCTGGACATGTCTCATATACTTCTCGGATCAGAAGCCGAAGCGCTCCGGATCCGCCAGCGCATAAACTCTCCGGAAAGCTTTTCCACCATGGCCATCGTGCATTCCCTGGATGACAGCAACCGCGATTTTTCCGGTGCCCTGGGGCGTGTAACCCGCGCCGAGCTAGAAAACGCCTTCAGCAGCGAGGATGTGCAGTCGCTGTTCAAAATGCAGCCGGGCACGGTCAGCCGTCCTATGCAAGCCAAAAGCGGCGGCTGGCATCTGTTTCTGGTCAAAAAACGCTTCACCAACTACACGGATTTGCAGCGCCAAGTAGTAGCCTATCTGGCAGAGCCTAAACTGGCAGACTGTCTCGAAAGACTCCGCAGCCAGGCTCAGGTCAAAATTCTCTGGCAGGCGCCCAACAAGCTGCTCTCACCCAGTCCCTCGCCTAGCTCCGCCGCGGCAAAGGCCAGTCCCTCGTTGCCCGGTAGTTCGGCAGCAGCCAGCCCTGCAGCTCCGCCTAGCACAGCGGCACCCGCCACCGTGAATTTGCCCAGCAAAGCAGCAGCGCCCAAGGCAATGGCTGTTCCAAGCGCGCCAGCTTCATTGAGCCCCGCAGAAGTGCTTAGCCCAACAGCCGGAACAGACTCCGCGTCAGCGCCTCCCCCTACAGCAGCCCCCAGTGCCGCAGCTTCACCCAACACAGCAGCACCTAATGCTGCCTATTAAAGCACCTTATAATTGGAGCACATATGGTATTCAGCAAAATGCTTCCCCACAACGACAGCTTCTACGACTATTTCATCGACCAGGCTAAGTACGGCAGAGAGGCTGGAGCCGCCCTGCTTGAAATGGTCAATGACTTCGACAACTGCAAGCACCATCTGGAGGTCATCAACGCCCTCGAAAGGCATGGTGATGAGATCGTCGCCCACACGCTAACCGAGATCAATAAGAGCTTTATCACTCCGCTTGACCGTGAGGATATTCACGCTCTCTGCTCCTGTCTGGACGATATTCTGGACTACGCTCAGTCGGCAGCCCAAAAGATGGTGCTCTTCCGCGTAGCCGAGCCCACCCAGCACGCCAAAGAGCTTTGCCAGGTAGTTAAAGACATAACGGAACAGATTTTTCAAGCCATTACTAAGCTCAAAAAAATGGAAGACTGCTCGGAGATACGGCTCGCTGTAACCAAGCTGGAAAAGGAAGGCGACCGCATAAACCGCAACGGAGTGGCCGAGCTGTTTAACAATGTGAGCACCGTTGAAGGCGTAGTGGAGCTTATCCGCTGGAGAGAAATATACAGCGGACTGGAGACCGTAACCGACAAGTGCGAAGATATTATGGACATCATCGAGGGTATTTATATAAAATACGCTTAACCAGCTTAATACGCGCAATCTAATCTGCGCAGTCGGCTTTATTGTTAATTATAAATCGCATACGGAGGACAAAAATGAGCGAAATAGTCGCTGTAACCGCCAGACAGATCCTAGATTCCCGGGGCAATCCCACTGTAGAGGCCGAAGTCCAGCTAACCTCTGGCGTCATCGGGCGCGCTGCTGTGCCCTCTGGCGCCTCAACCGGACAGCACGAAGCCTTAGAGCTGCGCGACGGCAATAAGAATATCTACGGAGGCAAAAGTGTAGAGCGGGCAGTTGCCCATATACGCGAGGATCTAGGCCCTGAACTGCTGGGCATGGACGCCACCAACCAAATGGGCATCGATTATGAGCTCATTCGCTTAGACGGTACCGAGAACAAATCGAAATACGGAGCTAATGCCATCCTGGCTATTTCTCTGGCCACCGCCCGTGCTGCAGCCAATTTCCTAGAGGTGCCTTTATACCGCTATCTGGGCGGCACGTTTGCCCATACCCTGCCGGTCCCCATGATGAACATCCTAAACGGCGGCAGCCATGCGGACAACACCGTAGATTTTCAGGAATTCATGATCGTCCCCGCCGGAGCGCTTTCCTTCAGTGAAGCTCTGCGCATGGGCTCCGAAACCTTCAACAGCCTAAAAAGCGTGCTAAAGAGCCGCGGCCTGAACACCAATGTGGGCGATGAGGGCGGCTTTGCTCCCAATTTGCGAAGCAATGAAGAGGCTGTAGAGGTCATCATCGAAGCCATCAGCAAGGCCGGCTATATTCCGGGCTCCGATATTTTCATCGCCTTCGACATCGCCTCTACCGAGTTTTACCACGACGGCAAATACGTATTCCACAAGAGCGACAATAAGGCCAGAACAGCAGAGGATCTTATTCAGCTTTACAGCGAGTGGATCAACAAGTATCCCATCGTCTCGATCGAGGACGGCCTGGCTGAGGACGACTGGGAGGGCTGGGCAAAGATGACCCAGGCCATAGGCGACAAGGTTCAGCTCGTGGGCGATGATCTGTTCGTGACCAACCACAAGCGCCTGCTCCACGGTATAGCCAACCACGCTGCCAATTCCATCCTGATCAAGGTGAACCAAATCGGCACTCTGACCGAAACGATGCGCGCCATTGAAACGGCCAAGCAGAACGCTTATACGTCTATTGTTTCGCACCGTTCCGGCGAAACAGAGGATACATTTATCGCCGATTTAGCGGTAGCCACCAACTGCGGCCAGATCAAGACCGGCTCCCTGTCCCGCACCGACCGCATCTGCAAATACAACCAGCTTCTGCGCATCGAGGAAGATCTGGGCGGTGCCGCCGAGTATTTGGGAACGCGGGTATTTAAGCACACAAAATAAATACCGCGGCTTTTAATTTATGTCGGTAACTTATCGTCAGCTAGCCTAGCATTATAACTCCCCCTGCGCCAGCCTCTAGCATCTGCTGCTAGCGCGGCCGACCAAAAGCGCGGCCCTAGCTTCTGCGCCTGGCATATCCCGATATGCCAGCACAGCTGCCGGAGCCGCGCTCGCTTTATAATAGCAGCCCAGCGTATGGCTAGAGCTTCAGCATTTTGGAGTCAACCGCTTCTCCAAGCCGATGGTCTCGGGGCTTAATTTTTCCAGCTTTCAGATCCTCGGTTATTCTCTTGGCCGTATCTGTAGCGGCCAGACCGCCCTTAGCCGTTTCCCTCAGTTCCTTGCTCATCAGATGGCTTACGCCCTGCATAGCCTCCACCACCTCGTCGAAGGGAATAAGGCTGGTTATGCCCGCCAATGCCATATCGCAGGAAAGAATGGCGTTGACCGCGCCGATAGCGTTGCGCTTAATGCAGGGGCACTCGACCAGACCTGCCACCGGATCGCATACCAAGCCCAGGCAGTTTTTAATGGCTATCGCCGCAGCGTGAAGCACTGTTTCCGGATCGGCACCGCAAAGCTCTGCCAGCGCCCCGGCGGACATAGCCGCCGCTGTACCCGTTTCGGCCTGACATCCTCCGGAAGCACCGGCAATGCTGGCGTTCTCCGCGACGATACATCCGATTGCCCCTGCCGTGAACAGCCCCTGCACCAGAGCGTCATCATCAAAGCCGCGCTGATTGCCGCCGCATTCGATAAGAACCGCCGGCAGAATACCGCCGGCTCCCGCCGTCGGTGCCGCGACAATACGGCCCATGGCCTTGTTCGTCTCCACGACAGCCATAGACGAAGCCACGATTCTCGCCAGAGACGCTCCCATATTGCTCTTTTCCGCAAAAGCCGCCAGCTTGATGGCATCTCCTCCGGTGATGAGCCCACGGGGAATATTCCTGACATTAAGACCAGCACTGATAGATGAGCGCATGACCGCGAGGTTCTCCCGCATTTCTGCCAGGATCATTTCTCTGGGGCTTTCGCTCTGCTCCATTTCATTTCTTAGCATGATCTCGGATATCGGAAGGCTATGCTCACGGCAAAGGCGGCACAGCTCCTGCCCGCTTCTAAATTCATAGTTCATAACACACACGCTCTCCTAATTTCCGGGGCAACGGCCATAATATGTGCGACAACATCATGCGGAGGCATGCCGTCCATTTCTATGACCATGCAGGCATCTTCGCTTCTGGCGGTGCGGAATATGCGCATAAAAGCGATATTGATGCTATTCTCTGCCAGCACGCCGGTTACGCGCTGAATAGCTCCCGGCATGTCACGGTGAAAGACCAGCAGGGTCGGATAATTGCAGGAGAACGAGACTTCCATACCGTCGATCTCCAGAATCTCGATATTGCCGCCTCCCACGGAAGCCCCCAGTATATCTATGCTTTCTCCGCCGCAGGTTTCCAGCACTATCCGCGCCGTGTTGGGATGCGGAGCAGGATGCCCGGAAAAGGTAAAGCTGAATTCCAGGCCTGCCTGTTCGGCATAGGCAAAGGAATTGCGCAGACG
>JAFSXO010000031.1 GCA_017444045.1 bacterium
CAAGCTGAGCTACACCCCGAGATAATTTATAAACTTGTACGGGCACGGCCTGAGGCGGAAAATACCGCCTCAGACGCTGTGGTCGGAGTGCCCGGATTTGAACCGGGGGCCTCTAACGCCCCATGCTAGCGCTCTATCCAAGCTGAGCTACACCCCGAACGCGCAGTATTCTAACACATAATTTGCAATAATGCAAGGGGGACGGATCCATAATGCCGTTTATTTAGCGCTGGCCAGTCTGACAGTATTATGGCTTACTCAACGCACTTTCGCGGCACTTAGATCATTTATCCATTCCTAGGGGGAAAATATATGCTCAGGCCAGAATTTAATTAAGTTAAGTGATATTAAGTAGCTTAAAGCAAATATAGCTGCAAATAAAGCAATGCCGGTAACTTAGCGTCAGCTAGCCTAACAGTATTAAGTTACTGGCACTAATAAAGAGAAAGAGATTAAGCGTAGAATGATGACAAACAGATTGGGCAACAGGCAACTGGGCTTCACCTTGATCGAGATGATGATAGTTGTTTTAATTATCGGCATCCTTGCCGCGGTAGCGATTCCCTCTGTATTGAAGGCCCGCTCCGAGGCCAAGCTTACTGCCTGCGAAGAGAATATTATGAGCATTGTCAATGCCGAAGCGCTGTATTTTACCTCGCACACCAGCTACGCAACTATGGCTCAGCTTGTCGACGGCGAGTATTTGAAAAAGGAGCCCAAATGTCCCGCTTCAGGAGGGAGCTACACTCTGGATATGGCCACTCCCGACGGACTGACTGCGCCGACCAACTACACCATATCGTGCACAGGCGCCCATCCTGGTCTGCAGCCTGGATTCCCGAAATATAACCGCTCCTTTGGCCGCGTTGTGGAAAGCCCCAGCGATATACCCAGCAACGGTGGCGGTGGTGAGGGAGATAGCCGATAGAATTCCGCACATTGCAGCGCTGTTTACAGGCTTGCCGGAACTCTCTGCCAACCGCTAGGAGGTTCCGGCAATTTTTTATATATTCCACGTGTTCAGGATGCGGGCCGCGCACATATGCAACAGGGTGCGCACCGCGGTGCGGGGATTGCAGCCGGCCGCTTTGCCGCTTCTGCGCGGCAGATGGCCGATGTGCACCTCGGTATAGCTGAGCCCCTTGCGGTGGGCTTTATATAATATCTCCACGGGCAGGCACAAATCGCGCGAGCGGAATTCTCCCTTCAGCGCGGTGCGGCTGTACAGCACCACAGAATCCACATCGTAAACCCTGAGCTGCCACATGACGCGCACCAGCCAGTTGAAACCGCCAGAGGCCAGCCGGCGCCATATAGAATCGCATCTGGGAATGCGCCGCCCGATTACGATATTGTACTCTCTGGCCTGCCAGAGCTTGACCAGCTCCGAAGCGGCGATCTGGTTATCCGCCGGCCAAAAGGCTACCCAATGCCCGCGGGATTCGCGGTAAAGCCGCTGCAGGCTGCCGCCCACTCCTAAATTTTTGGCATTGGTAAGCACGCGAAGATACGGATACTGCGTCTGCAGATAGCGCAGAACTGGCAGAGTGTTGTCGCTGCTGCCGTCATCGCAGACAACGATCTCGTAGGCAGAAGCCAGCTTAGCGCAGACCTCGTCCAGCCCTCTGATCACCTCGTGCAGGGTCCACTCCTCGTTGAACGCCGGTATAACCACGGAGATCACCGGAAGCGTCTCATCGGCTAGTTCAGCACAGTCCGCTGAGATTGTATTTACATTCTCAGCCATTGCCTTATATGCTCTTGCCGGCAGCCTTTAGCAGCTGCAGCTTGGCTATTGCCAAACCGCCCTGAGCGATGCGCTTCACGGCATTCATATTCGTGCAGCGCGCCAGACTGTGATAAATCTTTACGGGATCGAAGTAGAAGGCTCGGTTGACCTTCTTGAAGGCATCCAAAAGCTCCTCGCGGCTCATATACTGGTTCCACATAGTGGGAATCTCTGCTGCCCTTTCGGGAGTGGGATCGAGCATGAAGCGCTCCCAGATCTGCTCGTCCCAAAGCCCCAGCTCAGCGCCCTTCTTCCACAGCGGAGTATCGGGATAGGGGCTGGTAATGGCGTAAACCGCAAAGGCGGGATCGAGCTGGCGCACAAATTCTACGGTCTTCATTATCTCGGCAAAGTCTTTGTCGGCTGGGGTGCCTATCATTATGTAGGCAATGCCCAGCATATCCAGCTCCTTGCACCACTTAAACACCTGGCGGCATTTTTCCAGATCCATAACGGTCTTATTGAGGGCTCTAAGCCCTTCCTCTGTGCCGTTCTCCACGCCGAAGTGGCCGCGCTCGCAGCCCGCCTGCTTGGCTATTTTCAGCATCTCATAGGTGGTGTTGCGGATAGTGCCCTTGAAAGCCCAGCTCATCTTTACGCCGCGGCGCAGAATCTCGTTGGATATGTCGATAACCCGATGGGTGGGAGCATTAAAAATATCGTCGACGAAGAGCACCTCTTCGATGCCCATCTCCTTGCAGACGATCATTTCGTCGACAATATCCTTGGGCGGGCGCATAGCAAACGCCGAGGTAGACAGGCAGAAGTTGCAGCCGTTGGGACAGCCACGCGAGGTAACAATGGTGGTGGCCAGAAGCCCGTTCATGCCCGGGGTATAATAGTCGCGCAGGTTTATGCCCGTACGGTCGGGGAAGGGGAAACGCGAAAGGTCGCGATTGATCGGGCGCTCACCGTTGCGGTGCACCACGCCCTCGCTGTCCCTATAATAAACGCCCAGCACCTCTTCGGGGCGGCGCTTTCCGGTCAGGGTTTCCAGCCATTCGGCAAAGGGCTCCTCACCGTCGCGCTCAAATACGATTGCATCCACACCGCTCAACGAGATAGCCTCTTCTCTGAAATGCATGGCATGAGGGCCGCCCAAGACCACATGCGTCTCGGGATTGAGCTTTTTGGCTATTTTTACGCAGGCGTGAACGTCGATGAGATTGTGGGTCATAGCGGTAAGCCCCACAACATCGGGCGCGTAAGCGCGAATGCGCTCTTCTATCTCTTTCAGGCCGATAAGATCGCAGTTTGGGTCCATGATCTTTACGTCATAATCGGTATACTTTTTGAGATAGGCCGAAAGATACATTATGCCCTGAGGAGGGAACAGATGCTGATCTTTGCCGTTAAAAATATCCGGCACCCCGCACCAAATTGAATTCAGGCGTGGCGGGTTGATCAATAGGACCTTCATAATTATCTCCTAAGCATAATGCGCAATATAATAAAAGTTATATAATTCTTTATCTTTTTGCTTATCCTGCATTAGTATGCGCCATTGCACGACGAACCAGCTCCGCGCCTGGCGCATCGGTGCGCGGCTAAGCCATGCCAGAGCAGAATCTGGGACAGCTGCAATGATCGCAAACGCCACTGTCTGTTCCGCGCAGCAGCTGAAAATGACCCAAACGGCACCTGCCTAGCTCTGGCAGCGCGGGCACCAGGTTGAAGTGCGCCCGCCCAGGGTGCATTTTTCCAGTACCGTCCCGCACTTATAGCAGGCCGACCCATAGCGCCCGTACACCTGCAGGCTGTTCTGGTTGCTGCCCGGATGGCCCGAGCTGTCGCGGTAGTCGGAAAAGGTAGTTCCGCGGTTGGCTATCGACTGCAGCAGCATGGGCGGAATAAAGGCCGCCAGGCTGGCGATCTCAGCGGGAGCTAAGGAATTGGCGGGACGGCTGGGGCAGATGCCGCAGCCGAATAGGGCTTCATCGGCGTAAATATTGCCCAGGCCGCAGACTACGCTCTGATCTAGCAGCACTGTCTTTATAGCCCGCGAGGTTTTGGCTAAGGCCTTGAGCAGATGCGCTTCCAGCTCCTGCGGACAGGCCAGCGGGTCCGGGCCTAAGCTGCGCAGCTCTTCAGCGCTGTCTGCCTCAGCGCGGGGATAGGCGATCCAGCGCCCAAAGCGGCGGATATCGCGGTAGCACAGCATGGTGCCGTCGCTGTGTTCAATAACTATATGGGTATGCTTGTCCGGCGCATGCTGAGCGGCGCGCTGCAGCCCCGTTACGGGATGAACGCTGAACTGCCCATCGTCCTGCAGCTTGGGATCGCGAAATGTAAGCTGCCCGGTCATGCCCAGGCGCACCAGCAGGGTAACCTTCTCTAAGTCGATGATGAGGATCTTGCCGATGCGCCTCACCTGATCGTATGTTTCGCCGGCGACAGCATCGGCTATGCAGGTATCGAGATGCGATACGCACATCTTCTGGATGGAAGCAACGGCTTTAGCGATTCTGCGCCCGGGCAGCACCTCGGCCAGCCCGCGTCTGATAGTCTCAACTTCTGGCAATTCTGGCATAATGCAGAGATCATAAGCTGTCAGCGCTTAAAGGTCAAGGCAGGAACCCGGCAGGCCAGAGCTTGGCGACCGGTGACAAAAAAGCAGGAGTAAAGCCCAGATTAAGTGTATAAGCACTGCTGGTTTTTATACCCATTGGGCTTTCAATTAAGTAAATTGATTGTGTTATAGAGGAGATTGAAATCGAGATATGAGTTGGGCCAGAGCTATCAAAGACCTAGAAGCACGGCGCCAAAAGGCACAGGCCGGCGGGGGAGCATCGCGCATAGAGAGACAGCACAAGCAGGGCAAAATGACCGCCCGCGAGCGCATTAATGTTTTGCTCGATCCAGGGTCCTTCGTAGAGATCGACACCCTGGTGGAATCGCGCATCGACGATTTTGATCTCGACAAGCGCCACTGCACGGGCGACGGTGTTGTCGTAGGCTACGGCACTATCGAAGGCCGCCGCGTTTTCGTCAGCAGTGAGGATTTCACGGTTATCGGCGGCACCCTGGGTGAGGCCCATGCCCAAAAGATACTCCACGTGCAGGATCTGGCCCTGGAAAACCGCTGTCCCATAATCTGCATCAATGACAGCGGCGGCGCCCGCATAGAAGAGGGCATCCATTCTCTGAGCGGCTACGGCGGCATGTTCCTGCGCCACACCAAGGCTTCAGGGGTTATCCCCCAAATTGCCGTTATCTTAGGACCCTGCTCGGGAGGTGCCTGCTACGCGCCGGCCATCTGCGACTACATATTCATGGTGCGCAATACCTCCAAAATGTTTATTACCGGTCCGAACGTGGTCAAAACCGTGCTGTTTGAAGAGGTAACTGTCGAAGAGCTGGGCGGAGCCGACATCCACGCCACAAAAAGCGGCGTTTCCCATTTCACCTACGATGATGAAAAGGACTGCCTGAACGGAGTTCGCCGCCTGCTTTCCTATCTACCCAGCAGCTTTGCCGATCAGCCTCCGCAGGTCACCGCCTCTGCCGCCATACCCGATCTTTCCTATAAGCTCCAGGACATTGTGCCCGACAGTGCCCGCGCCTCTTACGATGTCAAGGATGTAATCAGCTGCCTGGCCGATCCGGATTCCTTTATGGAGGTGCAGAAGGACTTTGCCCGCAACGCCGTAGTGGGCTTTGCCCGCCTTAACGGGCAGTCTGTCGGCATTGTGGCGAACCAGTGCGCCAATCTGGCCGGTTCCCTGGACGTAAACGCCTCTGACAAGATAGCCCGCTTTGTGCGCTGCTGCGACTGCTTCGGCATTCCCCTGGTGACGTTAGTCGATGTGCCCGCCTTCCTGCCTGGCACAGCCCAGGAGCACAGCGGCATCATCCGCCACGGCGCGAAAATTCTCTTCGCCTATTCCGAGGCTACAGTGCCCAAAATCAGCCTGATTATGCGCAAGGCCTACGGCGGTGCCTATATCGCCATGAATTCTCAGGCTATGGGCGCCGATTACGTATTTGCATGGCCGATCGCCGAGATCGCGGTTATGGGAGCCGACGGCGCGGTGAATATCGCTTTTAAACGCAAAATAGAAGCCGCCGATGAGCCAGAGCTTATGCGCCAGTACTGCAAGCAGCAATACGAGGACCGCTTCCTAAATCCGTATGTTGCGGCTTCGCGCGGCTATATTACTGAGGTCATAAAGCCGGAAGAGACGCGCAGCTCCCTAATTAAAGCGCTGGCCAATCTAAAGGGCAAATGCGCTATGCCCGTACCCAAGAAGCACGGCAATATTCCTCTTTAGTTCGCCGTATACTTTGGTTCTTAGTGCTTTTTAGTTCTTGGCGCTGTCCAGTCGGCGCAGCGCCAGGAGCACGGCACTGCCCACGGCCGAAAGGCTGTCAGCAGAAAGCTTGTCCATAGTATCCCCGGCGGTGTGCCAGTAGGCGGGGGACACGCCGCCTTCGAACGAGCCAAAGCCCGTCACATCTACGGCGGGGATGCCCAGCTGTATAAACGGCAGATGATCGTCTTCTATCGCCGTAAAGCGGCTGCCGGGGAAATACGCCGTCAGATTAAGGTCTCTGGCGGCCGCATTAAGCGCATTTTTCAGCTCGGACGAGGAAAAATAATCGTCGGTTACCTGAAGCTTCGCGTCTCCCACCATATCCAGGATAAAGACCGCCTTTATCGACCTGGCTAGCCCATTTTTGGCAGCTTCCTGCGCATAATAGCGGCTCCCGTAAAGGCTGTCCTGTGGGTTCCAGCGCCGCACGGCCTCTTCTCCGTCAAAGAATACAAATTTCAGCCCGTGGCGCAGCGGCTTTTTGGCCAGCATTCTGGCCATCTCTACGTCTACGGCCACTCCCGAGGCTCCGTCATTGGCGCCCACAAATGCGCAATCGGGCAGAAGCTTGGTATCGTAATGCGCTCCCACGAGATATTCGCCAGGCTGGCTGCCGGGCCAGGACGCGATCACGTTGCGCATAGAGACGGAACCGTTAGGGGTTTGGGCAGTAAAGTCCTGATAATCAGTTTTATAGCCGTAAGCGCTGAGCTTCTTGCGCAGATCAGCGGCAAGCTGGCGCAAAGCGTCACTGCCCGCGGGGCGCGGCCCCAGAGCAACCTGGCAGGCAGCATATTCCAGAGCTGACTTCCCGTCAATTATTTCGGCATCGTCTGTACATGGCTGAGCTGTGCTTGCCTGAGAGCTGCCCGCGCCCGCCGAACCGCCGGGATCTGCCCCTGGCAGGCTGATCGCATCTCTGCACCCAGTAAGGCTTATTGCCGCCAGCAATCCCCATACCGCTAAATGTGTTTTCACAATACTTTTGATTATCATCGTATCCAATTCTATTCTATGCACACAAATAAGCAATAGCCAAGACACTTAAATCAGTCTCTTTAACATATATAGCCTTATATAGCGCGTAACTAGTTCCGCGAAAGGCACATCTGAGCGCAGCGAAGCAGTAGCGGCGCGGAAGCTAGTGCAGCGCTAATATGTTCGCGAAACACTAACTAAATGGCATTGTAAAGAATGGCAGGGGGAGATGTCGCGACTGCGAGAGAGGATAATGCCAGCAGCTATTGGCCTCCGGATTATATCAAAAATACTTCATAAATATTTAATAAACAATTAAGACAAGAATGAACAGGTAATCACCCAAGAGTCGCAAAATAGCGCAGATTATATGGGGATAGGAAATGTGCCTGCTGTTTGCATACAGCAGACACGAAAATTAAGCTATATCATGGTATAAGGAGAGAGTTATGGCAGAACCGGATGGCTTGAAACATCTACAGACACGCCTGAGTTCCGTGAAAACTGACATACGGGATTCATTGGCACGCCAAGCTGAAATGGAAAAGAAAAACCTATGGCTGACATGGGGAATAGTCATCGTTGTTGTTGGCTTTATGTTTGCCGGCTACGCCACGATAAAAGCCAACTTCACACCAGAAAAGGTTCAGGAAAGCTTAGTGGCTCAGGGGCCGGAAATGGTCGCCGGCGTTAGCGAAGCCGTATCTGAGGCAGCCTCTGAAGTTATTCCTGTTTACTACACCGAGATACAGAATAAGACTGTTGAGATTATTCCCGAGGTCAGTGAAGCCTTGGAAAAAGAGCTCAACACGTTCGGCGAAGAGACCAATGCTTTAGTCGAAAAGCAGCTTAGCAGTTCGCTTAAACGCATTGAGGACAAACAGAAGCAAAACCTCAAGCAGCTTTTCCCTGATCTTAAAGACGAAGACATCGAAAAGATGCTTGACAACATCCTCAAGGATACCGAAGGCGAAGTTGAAGGGCTTACCGGTTACATCTTAAGCAAGACCGTAGGCGATATAATTGCTCTCGACAAGACTATCAAAGCTTTCGACACCAAGAATCTTCCCGATCAGGAGTACGAGCTTTCCCGTCAGTTAGCTCACCATTTCCTCTTGCTGCTTGACGAAGAGCTGATGGAAATGCAGTTAGACAATCCCAGCAAGGATAAGAAAGGAGCCAAATAATCATGTCCGATGCCAAAAAGACTGAACAGAATGCTGGTTCCGCCAATGATTTGCTGGCAAAAGAGGTAAGCGATCTCGAGGGAGTGCTTCAGAATACTCTGCTGCCTAGGGAGAAGTTGCTGAATACAGGTTTAAAGATCCGCATAGGCCTGCTGATTTTTGCCTTCTGCTATTGCTCCTTCCTGTACTATCTGGCTTACACATTTACCGCGGAGCAGGCGGTTATGATGATGCGCGGCCAGCTAGAGATTCAGCTGCCTAACATGAAGCATGAAGCTATTGAAAACATGAAGCAGGCAGCCCCCTCCGTGGTAGACGGCTATGCCAAGAATATGGTTGCTTCTATTCCCGACCTGCGCCAAAGGCTGCAAACCGAGATCCTCAAAACGACTGAAGAAAACATTCAGAGCATCGAGAACGGCATCAACGAGATGTGCACCCAGATGCTGACCGAATCTAAGGCTGAGTTCGACAAGATGGGCGACAAGATGACCACTGCCGAAAAAATCGACCGTCTCAGCAAAGAGATGCGGGTAAAGATGTTTGAGGAAAGCCGTTCTGTCGTAGATGGAATTGCCCAGGAATACACTGGCAAAGTCCGCGAGGTCACTACAGAGATTAAGCGTCTGCAGACCTCTCCTAACCTGACCGCCAAAGAAAAGCATCAGAAGGAGATGCTGCGCATCAGCAGCAAGCTCATGCAGATGAAGCTGAAGGATGTCAACAAGGACTTCCAGCAGGTTACCGAGGAGCTGAGCAAGCAGATTTCTGCTGAAGAGGTTCCCGCCGAAACCCCTGCTGAGATCCCCAGCGAAAGCAAATAGCGCTCAGACATAAACGAGCTATAATAAAAAACGTCCGCCGACATATTATCTGCGGACGTTTTTTTATTATAGCTGTTATTCCAGCCGTTAGCCTGCAGACAGCGCCTTCTGCCAGCCAGCAAGAACATCCAATATCGATTCTATGCAGAACAGCATGTCTTGGGCGGGAGGATACTCCGTATTGCCCGCGGCTCGGCCGAATAATCCCGTAAAAAACAGTACCTTATCTTTTTCATCCCAATGCGGTAGCCAGCCTTCAGAAGACGCCTCTAGCTTAGAAGCTTCGTTCAGCTCCCTTTTCTGTGCATACGTAAGGAACTTCTTAATGCCCAGCAAATTAGCCAGCGGCATGTATAAATACAGACTCCCGTAGCTCACTTCAACTTCCATAATGCAAAGCGCCGTGCCCTTGCGCTTAATTGTCACCAGACTAAACAGATTCTGGGTTTCCTCGGGCAGCTTCCCATAACGGTCCCACATCTCTTTCTCGATGGCGCCAAGCTCCTGCAGACTGGCACACGCAATGCGCTTGTAAAACGACACCTTCTGGGCGGCATCGCTTATATAGCTGTTGGGAATACCGGTAGACACCGGAATGCGGTCAACCTTAGTAGTATCCTTGCTGGGCTTAACCGGCTTGGCCGCCTCTTTCGCGCTCAGCTCATCCAAGGTCTCGCGCAGCATCTGGCAGTAAAGCTCAAAGCCCACGGCCGTCACGTGGCCAGCCTGTCTTGTTCCCAGAATATCACCGGCACCGCGCAGCTCCATATCGCGCCTGGCGATGCGGTAGCCGTCACCCAGCCTGGTGAAATCGCGCAGCGTTTCTAAACGGGTAACCGCCTGTTCATTAATCTTCCCGGAGGGCGGAACCATAAGATAGCAGTAGGCCTGGGTGGTGGAGCGTCCCACTCTGCCGCGCAGCTGGTACAGCTGGGCTAAGCCGAACATGTGCGCGTTGTCGACAATAATCGTATTCACATTGGGTATGTCGAGGCCGTTCTCAATAATCGTCGTGCTGATCAGCACATCGAACTCACCCTCGTAAAAGCCAAGCATAATCTGCTCCAGCTGTCTGGCGTTCATCTGCCCGTGGGCCACGCGGATACGCGCCTGGGGCACCAATTTCTGCAGCCGATTATATTCTAAGTCTATATCGTTAATGCGGTTGTGCAGATAAAAGACCTGGCCCTGGCGCTGCAGCTCGCGCATAATGCTGTGACGGATAATGTCGTTGTCGCGCCGTCTCAGGAAGGTTTTGATCGGCAGACGCTCCGCTGGGGGCGTTTCGATAAGAGAAAAGTCCCTGATGCCATACATCGACATCTGCAGAGTGCGGGGGATAGGCGTGGCGCTCATCGTCAGCACCTCCACATTCGAGCGCAGCTCTTTGAGCCGCTCTTTAGCTGTTACCCCAAAGCGATGCTCCTCGTCAACCACAATCAGCCCCAAAGCTTTGAAATGCACATCTTTAGAGAGCAGCCTGTGCGTACCGATAACAATATCGACATTGCCTGCTTCCAAGCGCTCCAAAATGCTTTTCTGCTCTCTCGGAGTTTTTACCCTTGAAAGCAGCTCAATATGCACAGGGAATGCCGCCATACGCTCTTTGAAGGTCTGATAATGCTGCTGAGCCAATACCGTAGTCGGCGCCAGCACAGCTACCTGGCGGCTCTCTGTGGCCACCCCAAAAGCGGCCCGCAAAGCCACTTCGGTTTTGCCAAAGCCCACATCGCCGCAGATCAGACGATCCATGGGGCGGTTTCTGCGCAGATCGGCAAACACGTCATCGATAGCTTTCTGCTGGTCCGGAGTCTCCTTATAGGGAAAAGCCTGCACAAAATCGCGGAACCAAGGGGAATCGGTGGAATAAACATGCCCTTCGGCCTTCTTGCGCAGGGCGGCTATGCGCAAGAGATCCTCAGCCACATCGTGGATACTATTCAGCGCTTTCGTTTTAGCCTGCGTCCATTTTTTGCCCTTCAGACGCGACAGTGCTGGCGCGGCATCTTTTAAGGCGTGATACTTTTGCAGCTTGTCAATGCTTTCAGCCGTAATAAAGACACTGCCATCCTCATAAACTACGCGCAGCATATCGCGGTTTATCCCCTGGAAGGACGAATTAACCACCCCGTCATACCGCCCAATGCCGTAATCTATATGAACTACATAGTCGCCGACTTTGAGCTCGTCAAGATTCACGCTCTGGCGGCGCCGGCCGTCCTGCTGCGCGCTGTGACGCAGCCGCCGCTGCCCTGTAATCTCGTGGTCAGTAATCAGCCTCAGCCGACCGTCAGAAAGCTGCAGCTCCCAGCCCTGAGCCTGGTACTCATTAATCAGCCAGATCTGCCCACGCTTAAGCTCATACTGCGCCATATCGGAGCTGTCGCCAAAGCGCACATTATAAACATCATGCTCGCTCATCAGCTCGAAGAGACGCTTGGCCTGGCGAGTGATGATTATCGTGCGGGAGTTTTCCTTCTGCCACAGGGGCAGCAGCTCCAGCAGCTCCTCCACACTGCGCTCTAAGACAGGCGCTGCGCTGAAGGGCACATCGTAATTATACTCGGAGCCGTCCGAATCGCCAGCCCAGGATGAGACATCGATCTGCCTGAAGCTCTCCAGCAACCGGTTAACATGCTCAACGATCGCCTTGTTCTCATTATCATCTAATATATAGCTGGCAGCGTCTTCGTCGCCGCTCCATTCCGTCATAAATTCGCTGGCTTCCTGCTGAACGAGATCGCGGTCCTCCACGCAGATCAAAGCATCTGGGAAAACGCTCCTCAGAATATCGGGGAAGTAAGCCTGCTGCTGGGGATCGTCGATGCATTCGGTCGCCGGCATCAGGACTACGCGCTCGGCTTTGCGCACGCTGCACTGCGTGTCTATGTCAAAGCAGCGCATCGCTTCAATAGCGTCGTCATCAAACTCCAAGCGCACGGGCTCGCCGGTCAGAGGATAAATGTCGAGAATGCCACCGCGGACGGCTATATCGCCGCGCTTTTCCGTCAGCGCCACGCGTTCGTAGCCTTCCGAGCAGAGCAGCTCCACCAAAGAGGACATATCTACGGTGTCTCCGACCCTGAGCTCAAGCTTGCTTTTCTGCAGACGCTCTTCGCTGAGCGTCGGCAGAAACAGCGCAGCGATAGGGGCGATTATCATAAGCTTAGGCACGGGCAAACCGCTCTGGCGAAAAGCGGCGGAATTGGGGTCGGCCCAGCTTAAGTCCTTTGTCATGTCGCCAAGCTCATTCAGAGCCTGCAGTACCTGTAAGCGCCAGGCCGAATGATCCGGACTGTAATCATTGAGCGCCGGGAATATCAGCACCTGCCAGTCATCTCCCAGCAGGGGCTGCATATCCTGATAGAGCTGCTCAGCGCGCTGCGAGGTAGATGTTATCCAGAGGAGCGGGGCGTTAGAATGCTCAAGCAACGAAGCCGCAAAATAGGGACGCGCTGGCGGTATTATACCGCTGAGCTTAGAGTACTTCGCGGCAAAAGCCGTTTTAAGGAACTCGTCATAGCCTTCAGCCTGGCTCAGCAGAGTGCGCAGGGCGCTAACGTATTTAGTTGCTGCATTAGAATCGCTCACAGAATTGCCTCATTAATAACTTTAATAACTTTAATTAAAACACATTATAATAGCATAGCTGTATTTGCTTATGCGCCCGCGCAGCCGCCGCGCTCTGAGATCAGATGCGCCTGGCGCAGAGCTAGTTATCTTCTTTTAGCCATGTAAAGGAAACGCTTCAAAATAAAACTGCATAAAGCTAGCCGCCGGCGCTTCCTTAGCTCGGCTGCTAACATAATAATTTAATTTGGGAAGCCGCACATCTATTCTTAAAGGCGCTTTATTGCCAAGTATAATATTACCTGCAGCAGCGCAGTTAGTCTAGTATCCAGCACCAAGATAATTACAGGAAATCATAGTTTTTTCCAGAAGTTCTACGAATGTATGGCTTGCGCTTATTAAGGGCTTGCCTTGACTAAATAGAATATTAATGATCACTGCAATATGACTTGGCGGTTTAGGCCGTCTCCTCTGAGGTTTACGCTATGGTATCTGAAGCAGAGCAAAAGACAGTTATCGCGTCATCCCGGCTTAGAGTATTTCTGGTAGCCGGTGTGCGCCTTATTGGGCTGGTCCTAGCCTTGGTAATTACCAGGATGCACAGCCCCGAAAGCGTGTTCAACGCTTTGCCTTCCAGCCTTGAAGAGATGCCAATGATAATCACCGCCGCGGTGATACTTTACAACATCTTAGCCGGCTATATCACAGCCTACAGCCGCTCGGCCAGCGCGATGTCGATGATCATAATCCTGCTCGACTTTGCCCTGGGCATACCGCTTACCTACTTTTACGGGCCGGCTTATCTGCTGCTGAGTTTGGCTCTGCCTGTGCTAACAATCGGCCTGTTCTACGGGAACAGCGGAGCCGTGGGAAGCTTTGTCATAGGCGGGCTGTTTTATGCCATTTTTTTGGGCTTTGCTCTGGTCGCCGGCATGGAAGACGGCAAAGAAGAGTTCGTATGGTACAATATCCAGCTAGCCGCCGTTGAGCTGGGCGCGTCTCTGCTTCTGCTCTGGCTGTTTAGCTCGGCGTTAGGTGAGGGCCGCGACCGCTCAGACAGCGAGGAGCGCCTGGGCCGCGAAAAGGATCTGCTGTTCCAGGAGCTGCAGAACGCCAAGTCCGAAGTCTCGCAGGCTATGGATGAGCTAAACGAAAGCGAGGGCAAGGCCAGAACCCTTCAGCGCGACAACGTCAACCTTAAGGAGGAGCTGGAGACCAGCCTGAAGCGCCTCAACGAAGCCAGAGCCACCATTAAAAGCACCGAAAAGCTCGTCGAGGATCAGGGACGCGAGGCTTCCCAGACCGCCAGACGCGAAAAGATCCAGATCCAGCGCCAGCTGGGCGTTATTCAGCAGCGCTTAGAGCGTCAGAACCGCCTGTTCGAGGTTTCGCGGCGCCTTTCCGGCAGTCTAGCTCTATCCGACACGCTGCTGGCTTTAACCGAACAGCTGCAGGCCTTTCTGCCCTGCCAGAGCTGCGTTATATTTATGCTGGACGACGTTCAGGGCCAGCGCCAGCTGTTTGCCGAAGTCGCCGCCAGTCCCTTTACCGATGTCTTCCGCAATTTCAGCCTTCAGCTGGGCGAGGGAGCCCCAGGCTATGCGGTCTCTAAGCTGGCTTCCTTTAAGATAAACGACGGCAAGCTAGACATTGGCGGCACGACGCTCAATACGGTAGTGCCGCAGGAGCTGAGCGCGCTGGTAGCCCCTCTGGCCACACCGGCCCAGACTATCGGCTGCGTTTATTTAGGCCGGGCCGATGCCAACGCGTTTACCGACGAAGAGCTGGATCTGCTCGTCGATTTCTGCGAAGTGGCCAGCGTAGCCTTAGGGAATTCAATTCTCTACCAGCGGGCCGTAACCCACGCGCTCGACGACATGCTTACCGGCTGCCACAACGGCATCTTCCTCGAGGAGCGTATGCGCGAAGAGCTGAAGCGCGGCAACCGTTACATGTACTCCGTATCGCTGATGCTTATCAACCTTGACGGGTTCGCCCAGATTAACGAGGTTCTGGGCAAAGACGCCGGCGATTACATCCTGCGCGAGACCGCCCAGGTTATCAGGCGCAATACCAGAGAAACCGATGTGCTGGCCAGATTAGAGGCAGACAATTTCGCCCTGCTGTTAGACCACTCCGACCGCAATACCACTCTGGGGGCCGCCAAACGCGTCTGCGAAAAAATATCCGCCAGTGTGTTCACCGTTGAAAACCGCAAGGTGCGCATCACCTGCTCTATCGGCGTAGCAGGAAGCCCTCACGATGCCGCCAATGCCGAGCAGCTTACCATGCGCGCCGATGATGCGCTGCGCCAGGCCAAAGCCGCGGGCGGCAACCAGGTCTCTCTGTGGAGCGGCAACTAGCCGACAGCTAAGCGAGGTAAAAAATAATGAGCCACAAGCTTATAATCTGCGGACTGCTTATTGCCTTGGCCGGACTCTCCGGCGGCTGCAAGAACACCGACCAGGCTCCCAGCGACACCTCCGGAAACGCCACCAGCAGCGCGCCGGCCGTCAGCGCCGACAGTAGCAGCACAGCCAATAGCAGCGCACCGGCTGCCAGCACTTCAGCAGAAGGGGTGCTGCAGTTCGAGGATTTAGAGGGAGGCCTCTGGCGGCTGCAGACGGCAGAGCAAAGCTGGGTGCTGCGCTCCGCAGAAGGATGCCCCGCGCTGGAGACCGCAATTCAGGACGCAAACTTAAAATCCGGTATGCGCGTCACCGTTCAGGGACACCCCGCTTCCGATGAGGGCAATATCGGCATTCACATGGCTGGGCCTTATTTTGAGGTTACCGATATAAAGCCTATAAAATAGCCTATAAAATAATAATGCCGCCAGCTTAGCGAGCGGCATTATTCTGTACGGCAGCTTCTTTGCTTCACCGAAATAATCTGAGCCGGAGAGCAGCCTGCTTATGTCCGGCGGCGCAGCTCTTCCAGCCTGCGGGCCTCCAGCGCCGTCTGGCGCACACCGTCAATCGCCGCCACGAACAATTCCATCCCAGCGTCGAGCGTCTCGCTCTGCATAGTAGCCCCGAGCTCTTCAAAATACGCGACAGCGCGCGACACATTGCTTCCGTTGGCCGACAGCATGTCCTGAATATTCTGGGCGATCTGGCATTCCTCGGCGCTGCTGTCGCTGTTATAGGCAGCCATCGCGCTTAGGCGGCCGCCGATATAGTCCAGGCTGTCGACTACACTCTGGACTGTCGAATAAAACTCATCAAAGGCAATGCTGCCCGCCCGCAGCATATCGGCCGCCTGGGTTACCTGATCCAAATATGCCGGCACCTCGAAGGCTTCGGCGGGCACTATATCCTGCTCATACGAGCGGTCGGGCATAATGGCTCCGCACGAGGAGCATTTCTTTTCCCACTGGGCGACATTCTCGCCGCAGATCGGACAGGCAAAGCCAGACCTGCCCGCCGGGCTGTCAGACCCGAAATCGACGGCCAGAAGCGCCTCTCCGGTAGTCTTAAGATTCTGCAGCGCCTGCGGAAGGCCCTCGATGTCGCAATTTGAGCACACCTCGAACATCTGCAGCAGAGCGGCACAGTGCTCCTCGACATAGGGCGGATTGTACTGCTTCATAAACAGAGCGTCAGCCGCCGGGCGCAGACGCTCCAAGCGACGCGTCAGGAATGACCAGTCGCGCCGGCCGGCCAGAACTGCCTGGCCTGCCTGCAGAATCTCGTTCAGCCCCGACGCGCTGGACAGCTTAGGCTTCTCGTAGCGATACTCATGCTGCTGGCGCAGTATATCCTCGAGCTGGCGCAGGGATTCAATGATGGCGATAACGTTCAGCACCGTAAGATCGTGCTCGTTATTCTTAATAGAGCGGTAGGTTACCGTAAATATCTGGCCCAAACGCTCCAGCACGCCAAAGCCAGCCGCAATCAGCGACAGCTCCTTTTCGTCATAATCGTAATTGTCGAGACTGCGCTTAAAACCAGCAAAAAAAGCGGAAAGCACCAGATCGCAGGCACGCAAATCTGTTTCGGCACAGCAAAGGGGGAGACCATTTTCCTCGCAGTCTGTCAGCTCTTCTATAAACTTGCGCAGAGGAGGAACGAGCCTCGGAAAATTATCGTCTATTGCTGGAAAATGTAAGTCCATAAGAACCCCTTTGCATGCTCGCTGCCAATCTGAAGCCCGACAACGCCATACGGCTTAACAGCTTAACCGCTGATGGAGCGGAAGTCCTGAATTACCGTATGCATCTGGCGCATATCTTCAACACCTGCGACAACGTATTCCAGCGCGTTATCTACAGCCTGCTGATCTACGGGAACCACGATGGTATCGAAGATCTCCAAAGCGTTGAAAAACTTGGTCAGACCGTTTTCGGCCAGCTCAAAGGAGCGCTGCATGGCCTCGCTTTCTGCCTGGGTAGTGGCCTGGGCCTGCTTTAGCGACAGATTTTCCAGCTGGGTCAGAGCATTTTCGCTGCGTATGCGCAGCCCCTCGACAGCCTTGCGGAAATCTCCGAAAAACTGCTTCTGATTGTGCGACATAAGGCGCACCGTCTCGAACAGCTTCTGAACGTAATCCGGCATCATCTCAAACATGGCAGCGTCTTCGGTCAGCGCCGCCGTGCCGCTTATCGGCTCGGGCATACGGGCATGGCAGGACGGGCAGGTGCGCTCGTACTTAGTAAAGCTGGCCCCGCAGCGCGGGCAGGCAAAGACCTGCTCTTCCTTTTTTGACAGGGCCTTCTGCACCTTCATCAGCGCCTCGCCGGTGCTCTTTACCTCTTCCAGCGCAGCTTCAAGGCCGTCTATGTCCTTGCTGCTGACGCAGGCTGCCAGCTTGTCGAGAGCCGCGTCATGCTCTGCCACACCGGACGGCAGGCTGTCATTCTCCAGCAGCTTGTTCCATTCCGGAATGAGGAACTCCAAACGCCCGGCCAGCAGATCCCAGTCGCCCTTTTTGTCGAGCACGATTCTGCCTGCGGCCAGCAGATTGTCGATAACTGGAACGCTGGAATACTGCCCCTTGCTGCGCCCGGCCTCTTTTAGGCGCTGGTTAGCGGCCTCCAGCTTTTTAAGGTGGCCGCATATCTCAGCCGTGCAGGTCACCGCGTTGTCGACATCGTTGGCTTCCATAAAACTGTAAAGCTTGGACATAGAAGAACTGATGCGGGCGAAAATACCGATAATCTCCAGAACCAGCTTGCCATTCTCCTGGGGTATTTCGCGCAGCCGCACTACATTCATAAAACTGCTCAGCAAATGCCCAAAATTTGCGTCACACTCCTGGAACTCATTGATGGCGCATTCTATATCGACTCCACCCTCGACGCATTCGGTAAGCAATTTCACCAGACGGCGGAAAGAAGGGACTATCCGCGGAAACGAATCATCTATAACAGGAAAACTCATACTCACAATTTCTATTTTCTTTAAGCAGCTATTTCTTCCTTTATGTTTGCCCGCCAGTCTGGGCAAACCTAGGCATTGCGCACTACGGCCCAAAGCGCCAGATCGCGGAGTGCCTGCGCCGAAGGCTCAGCGGCAAAGCTGTCCAGCTCGGCTGCCGCCTCTGACGCCAGAGCGCGGGCCGTCTCCAGGGCGCGCTCTTTGGCCTCCTGCCGCCCCAGCACAGCCATCAGCTCCTGGCGCACGCCGTCACTGTAAGGCTGCTCCAGCAGGCTCAGCAGCTCCTTCCGCTCGCCGGGAGAGGCACTGTCCCGAGCCAAAAGCAGAGGCAGAGTGTATTTGTGTTCGGCTATATCGTTAAAAATCGGCTTGCCCAGCGCCTGGGAATCGCCCCAGATATCCAGGACGTCGTCAGTAATCTGAAAGGCTAGGCCGAGATTAAGGCCATAGGCGCTCAGCCTATCGGCCTGCTGACGGGAAGCCCCCGAGAGAACTGCCCCTATACGGCAGCAGGCGGAGATCAGCGATGCCGTTTTGCCCCTTATTATATCCATATAGGCCGATACAGAGGTCTGCCGATCTCCCTTATGGCGCAGCTCCAGCAGCTGCCCCAGGCTCATTTCCTTGGCCGCCGAGGTCATTATGGTGATTATCTCATCGCTGTGAAGGGAGGCGAGCACATGCGTAGCCTGCGCCAGAACATAATCTCCTAGCAGAATAGAGCATTTATTGCCCAGGCTGGAATTTAGCGTGCCGACTCCGCGGCGCGTTACCGTCTCATCTATGACATCGTCGTGAAAAAGCGAGGCCAGATGCACGGCCTCGAGAGCTGCCGCAGCGCGGCAGCAGTCTTCGCCGATCGGCTTAAACAGTGACGCGGCAAGCAGCAGAAGCACAGGGCGCAGCCTTTTGCCGTGAAGATATGGCGACAGAGACAGCTGCAGATCAGCCATGGAGGACAGATCCGTCAGCTGCTGCAAATGGCGCTCAGCGCGCTGCAGCTCCGCGTTTATATGCGCCGCTGAAGCAGGCAGGCTGTTTTCATTGAACTGAATCATCCGCGCTGGTATCTCCCTGGCTGATACAGACTAAATCCGCCAGCCGCTCGCGCAGCAAATGCATATCGGCGCTGACCGCCTGGGCGATATGCAGACGGCTTTCCCGCTGTTCCCCAAGCATAATGTATGCCTGGCCTAAACCATACTGAGCTTCGGGAAGCTTGGCAAAGCTCTCCAAAGCGCTCTTCCAGGCTGAAACCGCTTCTGAGTAGCGGTGCTGCAAAAATTTAGTCCGGCCCATATAGTGGTTGGCAAAGGCCGTATCTTTATCGTAAACCAACGCCTGGCGCAGCAGCCTTTCGGCGAACAGCACCAAACGCACCGACTTCTCGGCATACGGCTTAGAGCGGTCGCGATCGTATTCCGCCATAGCCAGCAGACCTTCTGCCAGGCTGAACGCGCACTGATAGCTCTTAGGCGAGGAGCAATAGGAGCGGTACAGCTCGTGCAGAGCAATGGAGAACTGCTCCAGCTGCTCCTTCCTAGGCATCTCCCAGGCTCGCTGCAGGCGTTCGGTGCCTGTGCCGTATAAGGATATGCCGCCAACTGACGCGTCTTTAGGCAAAGCGGGCAGATAAGGCTTTAATTCCTGGGCTAATTCCTGCGGATCGTCTATCTCGTTGGCCTTAGGCGTTACCGCTGTCTTTTCGCCGGAATTTTCCTCTTTGTCCGCGGGCTCTTCTGCATTATTCTCGCCCGCGCTTGCTGCCGCGTTTGCCAGCTCAGCGGCGTTTTTTCCGTCCAGACCTGACGCCTCGTCTGCCGGCCCGCCTTCAGCTGCCTGAACGCCTTCAGTGCCTTCCGCATTATCCTCTGCGGTGCGGCTCTTTTTCTCTTCCGGAGGCACTTCGCTGCGAGGTACAGCCGCGCCAAGGCCTTCCAGGAGATCAGCCTCCGGAAGCTCGTGCGGCAGAATGGCCTTTTCTACGGCCATAGCCAAACGGCAGATCAGCAGGGGAGATACGGTTATATCAAAGGAATCGGTCTTGCCGCGTTTATGTTTGAGCAGATCCAGAGCCTCGGATGTGCGCCCCTGAAGCAGAAAACACAGAGCCTGCGCGGTGGGCAGAGCCTGATTGCCGGAGCAGATGCGGCGCAGCTCATCCAAAAAGCCCTGAGCTTCGGAAAGCTTGCCCTCATCAAGGGCTAAAATAGCGCTGAACAGCTCCAAAGCAGGATTATTCTTCAGCTTCTGCCTGGCCATTCCTAAAGCTCGGCGGCTGTCGTCAAAGCGTCCCAATTCGGTATAAGCGCGGCTAATCTGCAGCCAGGACGTACCGCTGGGCTGGGACTGCTCCGCTTCTCGCAGAAGCGCTTCTGCCTGCTGCAGGTCTGCCTCTGTAGCGCCCAGCTGGACAGCTATTCTGTTGGCTTTGGCTATTAATCGCACCGAACGGCTCACGCGGTCACAAATCCTTTGCAAAAAAATTGGTAAAGACAATTCGTTACAGCAGCATTTTTCACCTGCCAGAAAGCCCGTATTCCTGCCCTAAACGCCCTAGCTGATGAAACCATCAGAGACCCTATGTCCGCCCGGATGTAATTCTCAGCGCCTAAGAATGAGATTACCCTCGCATCTAGAACTATATATGCTCAAACTTCCTATTCTCACCTAGATATTGTTTTAACAGAGGAGATTATAATGGCTATTGTACGCCGCAAAACCGCGCAGCGCGATGTGGTGCTGCATGTACTTACCATAGCGGGGCGTCCTCTGTCCCCCCAGGAGATTTTCGACATAGCCAAAGACCAAGTGCCTTCGCTGGGCATAGCCACAGTCTACCGCAATATAAAGACCTTAACCGAAAACGGCACGCTGAAGCCCGTGGAGCTTCCCGGCACCGTTCAGCGCTACGAGCTGGCCGGCAAGCACCACCACCATCACTTCCACTGCAACACCTGCGGCAAGGTGTATGAAATCGAAGGCTGCTCCATGCAGCACGACGATCACCCGAATGTGCCGGAAGATTTTGAAGTTGACGACCATGTCGTAGTGCTTTACGGCCGCTGCGCGGACTGCACGCAGCACGAAGCCGTCAAGGAAAATACAGCCCCAAGCCAGCCGGCAAATGCACCGTCCCAGCTTGCAGGAATGGTAAGCCAGCCATAAGCTCCAGCGTGCGCAGCATCGTCTTACAGGGAATGCGCTGGCTGCTGCTCAGCGTTTTGGCTTTGGCGGCCGCCGCCCCGTTCTGGTGGATGGTTACAGTATCCCTGCGCGCCGACGGTGTGTTTGGCTCCAGCCTAGCCGAGCTGTTCTGGCCCGCGCATTTTACCCTAGAGTATTATGCCAAGCTCTGGGCGCTGCGCGAGCAGCTTCCCTTGCTGCGTTTTTTTGCCAACTCAGCCCTGCTCTGCGCTATAGGCGTAGTTTTGGAGGTGTCTTTAGCTTCGCTGGCGGCCTTCCCGTTAGCGCGCCGGGATTTCCCCGGAAAAAGCGCGGTAGCGGTAGCTCTAGCGGCAGCGCTCATGCTTCCCACCCAGGCTAACCAGATAGTCAATTTCACGACCATACGCTTCCTGGGGCTATACGACACCCTGCTGGCCGTGGTTCTGCCCGGGGCGGTAAGCGTATTCGGCATTTTTCTCATGCGGCAGGCGTTTTTGATCATACCCCAGGAGCTGGAGGATGCGGCCCGGCTCGACGGCTGCGGCGAGTGGGGGATATTCTGGCACATCATGCTGCCCCTGACCAAATCCACCCAGGCTACTCTGGCGCTGTTTGCCACAGTAGCCCAATGGAATGCCCTGCTTTGGCCGCTAGTTGTTCTGAAATCGACAGAGCTGTACCCATTGAGCGTAGGCCTGGCCTATCTGTCGGAGACCTTCGATTCAGAATTCCGCCTGGTGGCCGCCGGCACCGTTTTGGGCACTCTGCCCCTGATTATCCTATTCCTGGCCATCCAGAAGCAGTTCATCCGCGGCATTACCGCCGGAGCCGTCAAGTAGGCAGGGCATTGCCATCTAGCTAAGCCTATGGCGGTACGCTTCTCAGTTCGCATGTGCATATCAAAGCGCGCAGCTAGTACGCGCAAGACACATCTGAGCGCAGCGAAGCAGGGACAGCGCGAAAGCTGGTACAGAGCGAATATGTTCGCGAAACGCTAACTAAATGGCAGTGATCCTTAAGTTAAGCAAAGTAAATGACATCAAAAAGTAGGGTAAATTAGTTTTATCTTGAAGGTTATATGGTTTAGAGTTTGCGTTCGCCAATAACGCGGCTTATTGTACAGACTCAAATAAACCTTCCCAGCGAGGATCAACGGTATGAGCTCATCTGAAAGTACAGCCAGGCAATTTGATATTGTTGGCTCATCTGCGCTGCGCCCCGATGCCCCAGGCAAGCTCACAGGACAGGCGCGCTATGTCAACGATCTCTCTTTTCCCGGAATGCTTCACGGTGCTGTCGTGCGCAGTACGCGCGCCAAGGCCAAGATCAAAAGCATCGATACCGCCACAGCAAAAGCCATGCCCGGAGTGCGGGCTGTGCTCACCTGGGAGGATGTACCCAGCGATAACTGTGTACCTTTAGTCTCCTGCGATTTGCCGCTGTTGGCCAAAGACCAGGTGGACTATTATGGCGAGGGTATAGCCCTGGTCGCCGCCGAGACCTTGGAACAAGCTCAGGCAGCCGCCAGAGCAGTAACCATCGAATACGAAGATTTGGAGCCTGTACTGACGATCGAAGAGGGCTATGAGCAGAAATGGTTCCTGACGCAGTTCCATTTGGACGAAGAGGGGGTCGACGAGGCCTTTGCCGATCCCAACAATCTTATCACCGAGGGCACTTACGTTACCGGGTACCAGGAGCACGCCTATCTCGAGACCAACGGCGCTTTGGTCATGCCCGACAACTACGGCGGCTATATTGCCTATGGCTCCATGCAGTGCCCTTTTTATGTGCAAAAGGGTGTGGCGCATATATTAAATATTGACTATCAAAAGGTGCGCGCAATTCAGAACGTAACCGGCGGCGGCTTCGGCGGCAAAGAAGACGCTCCCAGCACCCCTGCCTGTATGGCAGCCGTAATGTGCTACCATACTAAACGCCCTGTCAAGCTGATACTTTCCCGCGAAGAGGACATTGACAGCCTAAGCAAGCGCCATCCCTCCAAGGTTATCTTCAAAAGCGCCGTCGACCGAAAAACTGGGCTGATTAAAGCCGTAGACGTGCTGCATCTCATAAACTGCGGAGCTTATCTTACGCTTTCATCAATCGTAATGTGGCGCGGCTTTCTGCACGCGGTTGGCCCCTATAAAGTGCCCTGCGCTCGGGTGCATTCATACGGCGTCGGCACCAACACCGTGCCATGCGGGGCGTTCCGGGGCTTCGGTCAGCCCCAGGTGTGCTTCGTAGACGAGACGCACTGGAACGAGGTCGCCTCCAAGCTCGGCATG
>JAFSXO010000335.1 GCA_017444045.1 bacterium
AGCCATTGCGATACGGCGGGCAGAACCAGAATATCGCCTTATGAGTATTATGCCAATCCCGATGGCGGTCTGGCCAGCTTTGCCCCTGTAAATCCGCATGTTGGCGGAACTGTCACCTCGCCGGGAACCACTCCCGGAGCCATTACCGTGGGAGCTTATAGCGATGAGGATCGCGGTCTCTGCACTTTTTCTGGGTACGGCCCTCCGCGCTCGCGCGAGCGCTATGCGGGACTGAATTATTATAAGCCCGATATCTGCGCCCCGGGATATGAAATAATCGCGGCTCTGCCCAGTTGGACTGCCGGCGCTGCTGTAGGCCAGACTGCTATCGGCAAGAAAAACGGCACCTCCATGGCCGCTCCTATGGTAGCGGGAATGGTGGCCTTATTGCTGCAGAATAGCCCTAATCTAACGGCGGCGGAAATTAAAGAAAAACTGTTTGACGCGGCGCGCCTCGATCTCTGTACCGGCAGCTCCGCCGGCGATTATTGGGGCCACGGCAAGCTAGATGCCCGCGTTTTGCCTATCGAAGAAACGTCAATATTTAAGGTGACGGCCTGCGGCGATTCTGCCGAGTATGCTTACGTTTATGTGGCGAATGCCGATGACGCGGAGCCAAGCGTAAGCATCAACGGCCAGCCCTGCAGCGTGTGCGTATACGAGCCGAGCGCCGATATTGCGGGAGCGAAGGCCATCAAGGTGAATGTTGATGCGGCATTGGGAGCCTATCTGACCGGTGCCAGCGCAGGCCTGAGCCGAAATTACAGCTTTGTTTACAGCGGCGCCAGCGGCAGTACCCCAGCCTATACGCTGCAGAAAACATTTAAGCTCGCAAGCGTGAATTACCAGTATTCCAGCGTTTATGTCAGTCTTAATGATGCCAGCATAACCGAAGGCTGTCTGTACGTCAACGGCAAAGCCTATGAAGCTTCGTATTTCGACTGGAATAAAACGTTTTGCATCGCCGTAACTCTGCCCGATGAATTAAAAAGCTATATTGCCGGCTATACCGATACGCTTTCTCAGGATTACAGGCTGCAGTTTGTTGCCAAGAACGGCCGCAGCAGCGAAGTGCTTCTGTATCAGCGCACTTCTTCTGGCGATGAAGTCGAAAACCCGCAAATACTTCAGGTGATTGCCGACAGCGACCGCCTGGCATCCTGCGTGTACATTTATACCAATGGCTACTGCGGCCCGACGGTGTGCCTCAACGGAGACATTCCTGACTATGCCGTATATTCTAAGGCCAAAAAGGCTTACCGAGTGCAGGTTCCGGGCGAGCTGTACCGTTATGTCGCCGGTGAGGATGGGGCACTGTCCCAGGCTTATACGTTGGATCTGGTAAGCAGCACGGGCTGCAAGGCGTCTAAAATGTATCATGCGGTGCTCAGCCTTAAGCCTCGGATCACCGAGGTGTCCGCCCCGTTCGGGCAGGCCGCGGTGTACGTTAAGGACTGCGCCTGTTCCGACGATTCTGACGGTGGGGCGGTGCTGAAGCTGAATGGCGAAGAGCTGTCCGATGTCCGCTATTATTCCAGCAGCTACGATGCCCATTTTGAGGCTTCAGTTCCCAATGCTCTTATAAGCTATTTAACCAATAAGAAGGCTCCGGCGCAGACGTACCGGCTTGAGGTTATCAGCTCTGCCGGGGAGATTAGCGCACCCTGGATAGTAGTAGGGACTTCGGCCCCAGAATGCGCTGTCACCGGCTGCGAGGCAGATGCGAGCACGCGCAGTATCCTGCTCAGCGGCCAGGGCTTTACCGCGATTACGGAGATAGTATTCTGCGATCAGGTCTATGAGGCTGAATTTATTAGCGATACTCAGGTGCGCATTAAAGATGTGCCCGAAGAGATCATTGAGACCATTCTTATCGGCCAGGACAAGGGGGCTGGCATTGTCTATGACGTGCTGGCCAGGCTGCCCGGAGGCAAGTCGTGTTCGTATCAGATTGTGCCCAAAGAAAAGCTGCTGATCACCGATATAAACAGCGCCGGCGGGGAGTGGCTGACGCTGACTCTGAGCGATGAAAAGGTCACTGCCGACGGTTATTGCTATATCAACGGCTGCGAATATGAGGCGCTGTATCAGGAGGCGGGCGGGTATTTCTTAGTCTGCACTAACGACTACAGAGAGCTGCCCAGCTATTGCCAGAATTGGACCGATACGCTTTCAAGGGACTATTCTATTAAGTTTGTCTGCGCCGACGGACGGGAGAGCATAGAGCTCGCTTACCAGCAGGTGCTGCCCGACGCGGTTGACGAGCCGGCGATAGAGGGGATAAGCGCCGATTATGACGGCGGTCTGTGCTGTGTGGCCTATGTGCAGGTCAGCGGCTACGGCGGCACCCTAAAGATCAATGGTGAAGCGCCGCAGTACGCGCTTTATTCCCGCGCCAAACGGGCGTATCGGGTGAGCGTGCCTTACGATCTCGGCCGCTATCTGCAGAACCGTGACGGCGCCCTTTCCCGGGACTACGTTTTTACCCTTACCGATGAGGGCGGAGCTGAAATCTCAGACTATACCGTTAAGGCGATGCGCAGCCTGCAGCCCAATATCGTGGGGATAGCTCCCGCGGGCTATGACGGCGAAACGGCGTATGCCGATGTATACGTGCGCAACTGTCCTGGATACGGTGACGCAGAGGGGCAGGCGGCAGTGCAGATCAATGGCGAAGTGCCGGCGTCCTGCGCTTACAATGGTGCCGCGTCCTGCGCTTATTTCCGCGTGGGCATACCTGCCGAGCTGTACCGCTATCTGCAGGGTGAGCAGAACGCTCTGGAGGGCGAGTATCGGTTTGTTGCCGTCAGCGATGCGGGCCTGACCAGCGATGAGCGCGTTTTCCCTTATCAGTCTGACGGAGATACAGCCGAGCTTAAGCCCATGGTAACTGGAGTCGGCGCGGGTGCCAGCGCTGCCGAAGCTTTGGTCTATCTCAGCAATTTTAGCGAAGGGACGCTGTATATCAACGGAGTGCCAGCTGTTGGGGCTTACGATGATGAGCGTCAGGCCTTTGTCGTCGAGGTCGATTATCAGCTGGGTGCCTATCTGAGCGGAAGCAGCCGAACCCTGCCGCAGGGCTATGTCTTCAGGGCCAAATCCGCAGATGGGGCGGTCAGCGATCCCTATATCCTCGATAAGGTGGTTTTGGCTAAGCCGGTTATTAACGGCGTAACTCAATACAGCTCAAGCAGTACGACTCTGGCTTACCTTAACGTCAGCAGCTGTACGGCGGGATCGGTTTACATGGACGGGGTGAAGCGCTCTGTCTGCACATATGTGGCCAGCAAAAAGGCTTTTAAAATCAACGTAACCTCCGAAGTTGGCAAGTATCTCACCCAAAAGAACAGCGTGCTGCCCAATGACCATACCTTCAAGGTCGTCAGCGCCGACGGTGTGAGCAGTGCTGTTTATACCCTAAAAGCTACGGTAGCCCGGCCGGTTATATCTAAGGTGGTGAAATACAGCGCTGCTGATATTGCCAATGCATATGTGTACTGCTCCAACTGTTCTGCCGGCTCGGCTGTGTATGTCAACGGGGTGAAGCGTACCTGCACGTATATCTCTAGCAAAAAAGCACTGAAGGTAAATATACCCACCCCATTGGGCAGATATTTAACCGGCAAGAGCAAGACTCTGGCCAGCAATTATTCGTTCAAGGTGATAAACAAAGTGGGATCGATCAGCGCTGTTAAAACGGTGGCTGCCGTCTCCGATGCTCCGTCTATAACGTCGGTAGGCAAATATCTGTCCACGTATGTTTACCTGAACGTGAAGAACTGCCCGAATACGGCGAAGGTTTACCTCAATGGAACCCAGGCGTCGCGGGCGTATGTATCTTCAAAGAACGCCTTTAGGGTAAAGGTTCCCCAGGCTTTGGGCAGTTATCTGCTCGACAAGACCGTGGGGCTGGATCAGGACTATGCGTTTAAGGTAGTCAGCGGCAGTAAAACCAGCAAGGTTTATACCGTTAAAAAGGCCGCGGCCACTCCGGCAATCAGCCATATAACAGCAGCCGGCAGAAATACTGCCAATGTGTACGTCAGCGGAATAACGACAGGCGGAACTGTATATCTGGACGGTTATGCCGCTGCCAATGGCAAAAAATACAGTGCCGGGGCGAAAGCCTTTACTGGGGTGGTTATCCCGGAAGAGCTGGCGGCATTTTTGCGGGGCGAATCCGCGTATCTGTCGCGTTCCTATAAGTTTACGGTAAAGAGCAGCCAGGGCAAAACCAGCGCGGCTAAGACGATCTCCAAAGTGTTCCCAGCCTCGCTTCCCGCTATAACGGCCGTTCTGCCGGACAGCGAGTCCTGGCTGAAGCTGCGCGTGGATAACTGTACGGTGGGCAGGGTGTATGTCAATGGGGCTGAGGTACCGAGCTTCTATGAAGCTGGCTATTTTTACGCCTTTGTTGATGAGGCTCTGGCGCAGTTCGTGCGCGGCGACCGCGATAATCTTGCCGGAGCCTACACCGTGAAGCTGGTTCGCGCTGACGGCAAGTCCAGCGCGTCTGTTAGCATAGACAGCGGGCGGCGTCCGTACATTACCCGCGTGGCCGGAGATCCCGAGTACAGCAATTTTGGGCTGCTGTATATAGACAGTGGCATTTGTGCTGGCTCCGTATTGGTTAACGGAGTGGAAACGGCGGCCGCGTATTCCAGCTTTAAAAAGGCGTTCAGCGTGGCTCTGCCAGCTGAGCTGGTGGCGTTCCTGAAAGGGGAGAGCGCGCAGCTTTCTCAGGATTATGTTTTCCAGTTTATTGCTGATGGCGGGCTGAGCAGCGCTAAGTATACGGTTAAGGCTGCGGTCGCCGGAGGTGCTGACGGCGGCGGTACGCCCGTGTCCGAGCAGGATGCCGATGAGCTGGCAGCGGAATTGTCCCGCAAAAACGAGGAACTGCATGCTGAGGCCGAGGAGGCTGGAGTGGAGCTGTACGAGGTTATAGCCCTCGATGAGGCTGTTCCGCTGCTTCTGCAGACCGAGGAGGCCCGCGAAGCGGCTGAAGAGCGCGTGGCTCAGAAGAAGCAGGCTCTGCTGAATGGCGATGCGGATTGGGAAGGCGAAGCTGAAGCTGAAGGCTGTGACGCTGAACTGACTGAGGACATTCAGGAGGCTCTGGACGCTGAGGATGAGTTCCTGGCCGAAGCCGAGCTGGACGCCGCCGAGGAAGATGAATACGTCTTCTATACTAATTCTGGCGCTGGGGCAGAGGCTGCCGGCTGTGACGGTAATGATGGGAGCGAAATAGCTGTCCCCGATGACAGGGCCGCGGCTGAATTCGGCGAGGCTTTAGAGGCGAACCTAGTGCCGCGCATAGTCGCGGTGTGTCCGGTCAGCGGATGCGCCGATGCCGTAGCTGTCTTGGCGCTGAATGTGGCCGACTGCCGGGTTGTGTATATCGGCGGGCAGGTGTATAGAGCTGAAAGAGACGCGTCAGGATGTTTGCTCGTGCGCGGGCTTTCTGCCGAAACAGTGGATAGCGTTCTGAGCGGTGAGCGTGAGGTTCGCCTGGTCAGCCGTGTCCTTACTGATGAAGGCCTTAAATCAGTAAGCGGCGTTGGAAGAGCGCTGCAGCACTAAAAAGCTGCAGGACATAGCTTTGCCTGCTGGGGCAGTCTGGGAAAGGTAAATGCGTTGGTCTCTATGCCGTTAAGCTGGTTATTTGCCCTGTCTTTTGCGCTTGAGCTAGTTGTTTTTTGTTTGGTGCTGAAAGTTAATATTTTTCAACTTAAAATGCCAAGCTTTTGCCTGTAGAATTGTAAAGGTGCCTTAGCGCATCTTTCCCGTTGACGGAGCGCTCTCGTCTGAGAGTTCTTCAGCTCTTGTCTGTTTTTTGTCAGCTATATATGTAATCTAACTGGTTAGCGTTTGGCTAACATGACAGCTTCTGGTTTTCCTAACGTGTGAGCGGGAGAACCATATTGTCAGCATCGTCATTACCGTGTTATTGGGCAAGCGAAATATGTTTGCTCTCGTAGTATTGTTGGATGTCAAGTGCTGATGCGGTAATGTGTGTAAATATATTATATACAACTAACAAAGTCGACTGCTGTTTTGTTGCTTTGACAACTTTATTCGGGAATTTTGTGGTTTATTAACAAATAATTAACCAAATTACGTCCGAAGACATACCTTAATGTGATATCATTTGAATAAGCATTATCTTCAAAAGCAATTTTTCTTGTTGGGATAGGGGGGGTGAATAAACTTGGTTACGTGTTAGGACTAGGCCGCAGCATTCGTGCGCTCTCGATACAGCCAAGCATTCGCCAAGGCTAGCTGCATTGAGAGACACTGGGCTGTATTTCCTGTTAGGAAAGGAGCACAGTATGAAAATCAGTCAACTTAATGAGCCGTGGAATGACTCGGCTCTAGTCGTCACTGTCGGCAACAATAGCGTTAATCCCGTGCGTATTATGCTCGATTGTGGCGCAAACGGTCTGCATCGCGACGTTCTCAAATCGATTGATGGAGTACTGATCACTCATGCTCATGTTGACCATTTCGCCTCGGTCGACAGCTGGGTGAGAGCCAGAAGCCGTACAGATTTGGAAAGCTTTGTCGTTGGCCCTCCAGGCATTACGGAGCGTTTTGCGCATAAGCTCGCCGCTTATGAGTGGGACCCTGAGGACCGTTTCTCTTCTTCGTTTGTCGTTTGGGAAACTGGAGGAACACAGATCCGCGCTACGCGTTTTTCGCGCCGCACTAACTTTGAGGCTGAGCCAGTTGGGGCGCGCGAGCATGGCGGCTATCTGATGCTGCCCTGCGATGTGAAGCTGCGCTTCGCCCCCGTTAGGCACCGCGAAACGCCCTGCAATGCTTATGCGCTGGAGCACCTGGGCCAGCGTGTGGCTTATGTGACCGACACGCTGTATTGCGATGAGACCTTGCGCTCGCTCAAGGACGGTTTGGGAACGGGGTTCGATGAGCTGTGGTGTGAGGCGTGCTTCTTCGATGAAGAGGAGCGGGCGAGTGAACGCTGCCATTTCACCGTATTTCAGACGGCCCGCCTGGCCAAAGAACTGAAGGCTAACAAGCTGTACCTTGTGCATCTGTCTTATCGCTACGGGGACGAGCTGTACTTGCAGCGCCATTTAAGCGCTGCACGCACTATCTTCCCGATGACGATGGATCCCGTTTATTTTTCCGCTGGCGGCGATAAGAACGTCATTCCGGCTTAGCCGTCATTGCCGTATAGCTTTAGGGCGGCTATACGGCAAAAAGCAAAGCGGGGCAAGTTAGCTATGGTAAACAAAAAAGTGCCATGTCGGTTACTGACATGGCACTTAAACTTTTAAGTAAT
>JAFSXO010000336.1 GCA_017444045.1 bacterium
AGAAAGAATGTCCAATTTCTTCTCGCAATAGCGCTTTTCTTGCTCTTTATTAAAATGGTACGAGTAAACCTGGCGGCTGCTGCGCGCTTTCGGATACTTAAAGGCCGAGCCGTCCTTGCTCTCCAGGATGCTAGCAATCTCACTAATAAGACTCTTTTCCGATTTGGCAACATCAGCCTTGCTTTCGTCGCCAACAATCAGGATGGCATAAGAAGAAGAGGTCTGCGCCTGTGCAGGAGTGCTTACTCCAGCGCCGCACAGCCCCGCAGCCATCATACCGATTACCAATACTTTTTTGCAAAATCCCTGAAATTTCAAAGGAATTACCTCCAGATCATTTGGCGCTAACTGCCCAATGCATTCTCTATTCAAAATATTAAACTTCCGTCTAAATATATTATATCCTGCACAGGAACTGCCAGATCATCAAGGTTTTCGCCCATGCACATTTTTGCGCCAAAGCCAAGCTCTATTTCGCCGCTTCATCCTCGTAAGCTATAAAGCTGATCCGCTCCGGCAGGTACACCTTTTTATGATTGCTGGGCTCCTGTGGATAATCCAAGTAAAAATAGAGCTTAAATCCGGTCGGCTCGGAAATGCAGCGCACTATTTTGCGGTCACCGCCTATCTGAGACAGACTGGAATGCTCTTGGAAATAAGATACGGTATCCACCAGCACTACTGGAGCAGAGGCAAATTTTTTATTGTATATCACCTCAGTATAATAAGGGAGACTGCGGTTCTGAAGCTTACAGGTCCAGCCGTTATTCCCGCTTTTTGACATGCCATGGCGCACATTTACCCCAGTTACAACGCGGCCGCCATCCGTTTCCGCTGGCGCCGCCGCCTCGGCATTGCGCGGCTTTTTAACGGTTCCGTCTGAGAACACCACATAAGTTGCCTTCTCATTGACAAAGGCATCTACCGCGACCGCGGACGAGCCCAGGATATTGCCGGTTACGCGCGTGGGCAGGCTGTAGCCAGATGCGGTATCATAGGCTTTAGCCGCGTTGACATCGCTGCCAGCACGGTTAGTTATACGCCCGCTGCTCCACAGCACAAAGTCGCCCGCGGAATTGGTATATCCGCAGACCGCCACGTTGCCAGAGCCGCGAACATCCTTGGGAGAGCCCCAAGCGACTCCGCCAGCAAGCACCGACAGCGCCGCCAGAAGCGAAAGGAGACAGAGACCAAATACGATAGCGTGTTTTTTCATAAAGAACGTCCTCCAGAATAAATAGAGCTGCCATCTGATTTGCGAATCGGAGTATCCGTTCCTCTGGAAAGAAATTCATACTTTAAAAGTTTAATATTCACGCGTACTACAGAACAGTATCAAAAAAATTCATTTTTACGACAATATTTATTCTTTATCAGCTTCAGCGTCGACAAAGCTTAGCTGCGATCGGTAGTGCTTCGCGAACATATTCGCGCTACACCAGCTTCCGCTCCGGCACTGCTTCGCTCAGATGTGCCTTGCGCGGAACTGGTTACGCGCTATAATCTGCAAACGACAGCCATGAATTGTACCTACATGGGCTTAACTAAATGGCATTAAAGATTTACCGAAAGCTTCAATAGAGGAAGCCCCGCACTATAGCAAAATATAGTGCTTTAGCTTTGAGAAGGCGCTTGCGCCGCCCCCCTCCCGCAGCGGGCACTAGCCACACTAAGGTGCCCGCTGCGCAAGGCAAAGAGCTAAGAAGCATCGCAGCCTACAACGTATGCAGTCTTTAATGAGCTAAACAGCCCGCTAAATGGCCAAGACAATAAAAGGAACATCCCGTGCCAACCAGCTGTCTTACCCCAACATTATCCGCCCAGCCCGACGAATGCCCGCGCCCCATACTGCGCCGCGCCAACCGCGTATATGCCCACAATAGAGGAGCCGCCGATCGGCTAATCGCCCAGCGCTCCGCCTTTGCCGCGGGAGGGCGCCAGGACCGTTTTTTCTGGCGGGCCATGAACGAATGCTTTGCCTACCACTTTCTGCACAATCTGCATTACAGATCCCTCTGCCAGCAGCGGGAAATATACCCAGGCGATATTCGCAGCTATGCCGATCTGGAGAAGATACCCTATATCAGCGAAGCAGACAGCCTCGGCAGCCTGCTTCCCAGCGGCGACGGAACGGCCGTCCAGCTACACCTTTTTGGCAGAGACGTGCAGGGTAATGAACTGAGTATCCCCTTAGAAGCCCGCTCAATGCGCCGGATACGCCGGGCTGCGCTCAACATAGGACACGCTTACGGGCTGCAGTCGCGCGAAAAGGTAAACTATATAGTTCTGACAGACAGTCAGGCTCATGAGCGCGGGGTGGGACATGTCTGGTACCGCAGTCTGCTCACCCAGCTGACCAGAACCCGCAGACTATTCTATACCGGCAGCCAGGCAGACGGCTTCGGGGCCATAATCAGAGAATGCGCCTCATCTGGCCACCCCATGCGCATTATTGGCCATCTCGAAAAACTGGCTGCTATAGCCGAGAGCGCGCAGCAAGCCTCCGAGGATCTCGGGCAGCTTCCCCCGCGCAGCCGCGTATTTGCCATTTCGCCCTGGTACTGCCCAGACAAGGCAGTCATTAATGAAAGAATTGCTGAATACTTCGGCTTGCCCAAGACGAGCATCATTGCTATAAGCACCATCCCTATGCAGGTGCTTCCCTATGCTTCATGCGAGGCCGGCCGTATGCACCTTCCGGCATACGCCAGAGCTATCGTGCGCCATCCGCAGACGCTGGAGCCGCTCAGCGCCGGCCAGACAGGAAGGCTGCAGTTTTTAAGCCCCTGCCTTACGTCATGCTCCGCTTTAGCTATTCTTAGCAATTATTTAGGCCGTTTAGAATTTGATTGTCCCTGCGGACGTAGGGTTCCCGCTATCGCTGTAGAAGGTTATTATGTTTGACATTATTTAAAGGATTAACGATGAATAATTCCGATAACGCCAGCTTCAGCTTTATTCGCTTATTCTTAGGCATAGCTGCCAGCGTAGCGGTGGGCGCCATTGTTTCTCAGCAGGTTGACATCATAGGTACTCCTTTAGCAGTATTAGTGAGTATCATGACGGCTTTAGCCGGCATACTTTCGACAGTAATAATCAACGCTGTCGCCCCGCGCCGAGAGAAGCCCTCGCGTTACGGCAATCTCGCCATGATCATCTTTTTGGCGGCCTACGTCGTACTGGGCAAAATACTCTGGAGCAGCGCCTCTCCTGCCGCCTTCCTCGCGTACATAGCAGCCGGCTGCGTTTACATTTGGCTAGTGCTGACAGCGGTAGCCGAAACCGCCCTGATTTATGCCATAGGCTTCGGAGGCTTCTTTAGCGGCTTTCTTGGCGTCGTCACTATAGCCACATATACCTCACCATTCCGCGAGCTGCTGTCGCACATCACCACCCCGGCAGAGCGCACAATGATTTATACCAGTATAGGTTTAATCTGTGCCTTTAGCGGAGCCTTCGCCGCTGTATCCGGACGCCTCTCAGGCTGGGGCCTAGCCGAGAACAAAACCACCCAGACCTGGACCTTTGACGAAAAAGGCATGCTCGTTATCCGCAAGGATTAACGGCAGACCACCATACAGCCAATGCCAGTAACTAAGAGGCATGGCATTGGGTATTGTTATTCATGTGCGTTAGCGCTACGCTGTTGGCCAGCGTACAAGTTAGCGTACATTATGCGTAACACCGCAATTCCCCAACAACTTTGGCCACCCCCTCTGTCGCAGTCGCGACATCTCCCCCTGTCATCCTTTAGGGGGAGTTAGGATGTTAACACGTTAGCTAATCGCTAACTTATAACCATTGCACCCTTTAG